>JAZSLX010000007.1:0-10453 GCA_045535605.1 Ruminococcus sp. | reverse complement strand
GTGATATCCTTTGTTACGAAGTCGAAGTCTGCATCCCAACCTGTGAAGTTGTAACCGTCAACTACAGGAGCAGTGGGAGCTGTAGCAGCCTGACCGTACTCAACAACCTCAGACTTGAGCTCGTTGCCGTCCTTGTCTACGAAGGTTACTGTGAATTCCATAACATCGGGAACAAATACATCCTCAGCTGTGATGATAAGGAGTGTTGTATCCTTTGTTACAGTGATTGTGTAAACGCCATCAACTGCTGTGAGAGCCTTCATATCAGCGATAACTGCTGCAATCTTGTAGCCCTCAGCTGCGTCTACTGTGAATGTGAACTCTGTACCAGCCTCAACTGCTGTTGCGTCAAGGTCGGTAGAAACTGTGTATGTGTCGGACTCTGCCCATGTTACTGCGTATGTCTCAACAATCTCGTCGAGCTCTGCAGTAATTGTGAGCTTATCAGTTGTAGAATCGAATGTGAAGGTGTATGTGCCGCCTGTAGCCTTAAGAGTACAGTTACCAACACTATTTCCTTCTGTATCCTTATGTTTGAATGTCCAGCCTTCTGCTGTATCCTCGATTGTGCCGGGGTTACCAAGCCATGTACCGAACTCAATAACCTTGAACAGGTACTCGCCTGCCTCGAGATCAACTACTACTGTATAAACAGTACCGTCAGCTGTCATCTCAAGTGCACCAGTTGCCCAATCTGTGAAGTCACCAGCAAGCTTAACTGTTGTGTCAGGCTTCTCCTCGTCGGGAGTTGCAGGTGTCTCACCGGGATATGTTACGGAAAGCTGAGAATTGTCAAGACCGAAGCTGAATACATATGTGCCAGCAACAGTTGTTACGAGCTTAACGTTGTCTGTACCGCTGGAGCTGAATGTAATACCAGCAACAGACTCAGTAATTGTTGTAGCTGTCTTGGGAGCTGTCCAAGCACCCTGACGGATAACCTTGAACTCGTACTCTGTTTCAGCCTCAAGCTCGAGGGAAATGTAACCGGTTCTGGAACCCTCTGCGTCGAGGAGGAACTCGATCTTACCAGCCTCCCAAGCGGGATCTGTGAAGGAACCTACAAGATATCTGTCAGTTAAGAGAGGATTAACTGCAGGAACATCCTCAAGGGACTCGTACCATACGCCTGCCTTGATGTCATAATACTGACCATCCTGAACTGTCAGGTTCTCGGACTGCATTGCACCATCTTTGACATTATTATTGAAGATAAGGTTGGGATAAGAGGAATCGAAGGAGAGTGCATAAACGTCAAAGCCGTTTACTGTATCCTCTGTCTTCTCCATCTCTGTACCGGGCCATGCAACTGCAGGATCTGTATCCCAAACGTATGCTGCAACTGTATCCCACTTAGCGGAGTTGATAGCATATACAGTTACGAGTGTAGGCATATCAGGAATTGAAACATCAGGAACTGTTGTCTCGGGAACATCAGGAACTGTTGTACCGGGAACCTCGGGAACTGTTGTACCGGGAACCTCAGGAACTGTTGTCTCGGGAACATCAGTCTCTGCATCCTTCATCTTGATGTAATCATCGTATGTCTTAACATCGTTCTTATCGTTCCATGTCATTGCATAGCCGAGGCAATCCTCTGCACCGGACTTGATGTCGGGAGACTGGTCAAGATCACCTGAACCGTCATCCTTGATACCATTGAAGAGGAATTTTGCATCCTCGGGAACATATGCATAGTATACATCGTGTGCACCGTTGTTCTCGAATAATGTCATTGCAACACCGGGCCATGTAGCTGTGTTAGCCTCTGTGATTGCGCTATCCCAGATCCAAATCTTAACGTCGGACCACATCCACTCGTTTGTGAAGAAGATTCTCATGTAGCCGTCCTTAGCCTCGGGAAGCTTAGTGGGAGCTACGTCTACATCGCCTTCTGCAAACTCAGCTGCAAGCCAGTTAAGTCTGGAGAGCATCCAGTCGCCAGCGTAAGCTGCCTGACCTGCGAGTGTGTACTGGTCGTAAGACTTAGTTGTCTTGTTCAGAACGTTAGCATCTGCATCGAAATCATACAGTGCAAGACTGCTGTGGTTTGCTACCCAGCCGTTGTTAGCTGTGAGAGCCCAGCCTGCATAGCTGTAGTTCCACTGACCGGAATCTGCAAGGTTCTCCATGTAGGTGTCTACAGTCTGGAGTCTGCCGTCTGTAATCTTTGTACCCTCGAGTACATCGATAAGGGGCAGGAAGTCTGCAGCCCAGATTTCCTCAACGATATCCATAAAGGTCTTGCCGTCAGCTGTCTTTGTAGTAAGTGAGCATGCCTGACCGAATACGTTGAGAGTGCCAAGATCATAGTGTACAAGATCTCTTGCGTACCAACCGTCGGGATGAGTAACGTCGAGCATCTTGCCGTTCTTGTCGTGTCTGCCGTCGATGCTTACGGAGTTACCGAGAGCATTGTCGTAATCCCAAACGGGAGAGAGGTAGAAGATATCTGCCTTGGTGCTGTATACGAAGTAGCAGCTTGTAACACCTGCGTCGAGGTTCTTAGCAACTTCGTTTACAAGGTATGCTCTTGCGAAGTCGTTGAGGTCAACGAGCTTCTCAAGCTCTGCAAGGTCGCCGCCATAGAGAGCGGTCTCAACTGCCTGATACTTATCCTTGATGAACTCAACCTGCTCAGCAGCGGGCTCATCGGGAGTCTTGAATGTCATCCACTGGCCTCTCTTAGTTGTGAAGCCGAGGTCGCCTGAGCTCTGAGCATTCTTCTCAGTGTCAAGCTCGAGGATGAAGTCGAAGTCTGCCTTGGGATAAGGAACAAGCTCGCCTGTATCCTCATCGATTACATCCTCTACTTCAGGCTCTGAAAGGTCGGGCATTACAGTGTTCTTACCCATCTCAATCTTCTGAGTGAGCTGGTAGGAACCCTTGTATCTACCGTTTACAACGAAGTCAACGAAACGTGAATCGCAAGCATACTTCATGCCAACCTCGTTAGCCATATCGTATACAAGACGGTTTCTGAGGAGAGAAGGATCCTGTGCGTTTGCAAGGAGGGACCACTTCTTACCCTTCATACCTTCGATTGTAACATTCTCTTCGTGTGTGATGTTGAAAGGCTTCTTGTCAAGGTTCCATGTGGAGTTACCACGGCCCTTGATCTTCTTAACAGGAGCGTCCTGAAGACCCTCTGTCTCGGAAGCAACAGCACCTGTACCCTTTGCCTCACGGTTCTTTGTACCGCCTGTCATAAAGGAATAGAGGTTTGTGTTGGAGATAGTGTTCTTGTTCTCATCCTTGTACTCTGTTGCAGGGTTGTTGATGTAAACAGTACCCTCTGCATCAGTCTTGAGGATCTTAACAGAATATTCGCCTGTTGTCTCATAAACTTCACCGTTCTCATAGGGAACGTAGTTGAAGCAACCTGCGTCGATTGTAACACCGTTGATCTCTACAGCCTTGGAGTAAGAGTTGTAAATTACAACTGTGTCATCGTCAGCTGAAGGAGCAAGGTAGAAGTAGCGATAATCCTTACCGCTTACAGAGTGCCAACGCTGCCATGCCTCTGTGCCAACTTCGTCAGCGGAAGCAGGAGCAGAACCATATGCATAAAGACCGTTGGACTCAACCCACTCGATCTCGAGAGGTGTGCCGTTTGTGTTATCGGGAACCTCAGGATCGTCAGTGCCGGGAACTGTTGTGCTGGGAACCTCGGGAACTGTTGTGCCGGGAACCTCGGGAACTGTTGTCTCGGGAACCTCAACCTCGGGAGCTGTGTAAGTAATAGCCAAACTCTTAGTTGCTGTAGTGTAAGTAAAGGTATATGTACCATCAGCAGAAGCAGTAAGGTTTGTGTTGTCATTTACAGAACCGCTAAATGTGATACCTGTTGTTGTATCAGTTACAGTACCCTTATAACCAAGCCAAGAATCGCCGTTCTTAATCTTAAACTCATAGGAACCAGCCTTGAGTTCTACAGAAGTAGTAACCTTAGTTGTGTCCTCAGCATATACCATGTTCTTACCTGTACCCCAGTCTGTGAGTGTACCCATAAGATTGATAGTAGAAGCATCACCTGGTTCGTGTGTTACAGGTGTGTGTGTGCTCCAAGAGAACTTAGACCAATCGCTAACCACGAGCATATTTTTGCCGTCTGTGGGGATGGACTGATCACCACTATTGTTCCATGCATCATCAAAATCATGCTTTTTCTGGGAAGGTCCCCTACGGTAAACCTTCATACCTGTTCTGCCTGACGCGAGTTTTGCCTCGAAAATGCCATCTCCATCAGGGTCAGCAAAATCAACCCAAGCATCTGCGGATGAGCCGCCCCAAGTCCAAGCATCGAATACTGCTCCTGCCTGGTCCCAAATACCAGCACTGAGATAAACTGTTGTAGGAGCTGCGCCTGTCTGAGCCACTTCAACCTTAGCAGCGGATGCGCTAAAGCCAACTGTAACCAGAGAGAAAAGCATCATAATTGCGAGAACTGCAGAGAGAAGTCTTGCAGTAATCTTAGATGATTTCATAAGTTTTTTCCTCCTTAAAGAATTTGAAAAATTTTTAAAATTATTTGTGAAATGCCATTAGTCTTTGCCTGCCGTCTGACCACCGGAGGTTTCGGACAACCTATACAATACGCAAAGTACGTTTGAGCGTACTCTATGCGAAGCACAGTGTATACGCCATACTTCGCACATTGCAAAGGTTGCCAGATAAAGCCTCGGCATTATCTACCTATATATAATGTATATTATGTAAAAGCCGAAAAGCATCAAAATTCATCGGCTGAAAGAGGAAAAATTGTGTATTCACAGCAAAACCAATATATTACTTTAGATAGTTTTGCTATTTTATACATATTAATTATACCACGATTTGTAAATTTTACAACAAAATTGTAAACATCAAACCTCACAAAAATAAATCAAATCTTTTGTTGAACTCGTCAATTGACTGCCATAATATGTGCAAGTTTTGGGAAACACGACAAAAAAGAACCTTGTGCGACAGGGTGTTTTTTCACATTGCAATCCCTGCACACAAACACATCAAAAACATACAAAAAACCGCCTTCGAAAAATCAAACGCGGTTCGTATACCCCATATTTGTTATGTAAAGTTATGTTTATCTGAAACCGATTACTCTATAGGTTTTATACTCCTCATTGAGACAGGTCATAGACCCGTTTGATACCTGAGTATCCTGCGTAACCGTCACGGTACTGCGGTTAAAATCCACACCTGCAGATGAGCCTGCTCCGTACATAGAAATACCGAAGTAGTTTTTTACACAGCCCTTGGAGGAATCATAAACCGAACACGGCTGAGAATCGCAGAAAACTATCACAGAAGTCACCACTGCAGGCAGGGTGACAACCCGCTGAGCCTTACCGTCTCCAAGGTAAGAAGCGGTCACCATAGGTCTTTGCACCTTGGTTTTTTCATCAGCTGTCAAGTGGATATCGCTGTTCTCGGTGTGGTCACCCAGCACCTGCTCAATAATAGCATTATCTGAGTTAAAGTCATTTCGCTGAGGTCTGTCTGCACCCTCCCACAGGTTAAGACCCAACCTCTCTGTTTTATTCTTAGATGGCATATCTTCTCTCCTTATTCTTCATATATATCAATCGCTGACCACGTAAGACTCTTTGAATCCATCTGGTCAAAGGTGAGGTTTTTAGCCTCTATATCATCAAAGCAGAAGTCTCCCCACAGCACGTCAATATCCAGATGACAGGGGAGCAGTGAGCAAAGCTGAGAGTATATCCAGTTTTTCTGTCCCTGTGAAAGCTGAGTACCCTTTGTGTCCACCACAAGTCTTTGGGCTTTGGGGTTCTCATAAACAACACCCTCTATACCTAAGAAGCCGAGAAGCTTCTGCATGCCCTGCAGGGTAAAATCATCATAGCCGAAAGCACTTCGTGTAATAAGCATCTGTCTGCGTCTGGAAGCAGGCAGATCGTCACGGACATTGCCCCACAGCCTCTCTGCATTTTCAAGTCCATAGCTTTCTGCAGTCATAAAGAAGCACTCCCGAAGCTGTGTTTGGAGCTCTGCTCTCAACACCTCTAGCCCCTCGGCATAGGCACTGAGCTCACAGTAGATATTGCTGTCCTCGGTGATGTTGTATATATGCAGAGGCAGGTGATTTTTAATCAAAGACTCAAGTACATTCATCACGTCACACCTTCTATAAATCTGATGTTACCCACCACAGGGAATCTGTTCTCGGGACATCTTACATTGAAGTTGGAGCCTGAGGGGATATAGAAATCCCTGACACCCTCCAGATGATAAAGAGCATCCACAATATGATTGAGAAGCACAGAGCCTCCCACGCCTCTGCTGCAGACGTAATCCTCCACAGCCTTAAGGCATCTGCCCTTTACTTCCTCAAACTCGTAGCCGTCCTCAACATCCAGATAGATGAGCATATCAACACTCTCCTCCTCTGCCCTGTAAACCTTTACATCCACATTTACCTCACGCATTCCCTGAAGCTTCTGCTGTACTTCCTCCAGCACCTCGTCAGAGACCTCTGTCCCCTCGCCTGAGATATACACGTCAACAGTACCTGCGCCTCTGCCTCTTGGAACAACCCCTGCACCTGCAACACCCTGTACCTGAGTGCTGAGGGTTTTATAGTAAGCACAGTTTGTACCGTTGGAGGCAAACTTGAAGCTTTCAATTATCCTCTGCCTCAGGCTTTCGTCGCTCTCCGTATCCGTTCCTGATACACAGGGGTCGGGGTTTGTGACCTTTTCAACCCCTGAGGCAGGTGTCACCACAACTGTAATCTTGCCTGCAGACACATTGTATTTTCTGCCTGCGTCCAGAGCCTTTATCTGTGCGTGGACAGAAGTAGCACCCACGGGGATAATCACAGACTCAGTGGTTTCAAATCTTAAGGGATTTTCCTCCTGTGTTGCAACCACAGTGCCTGCAGGAATGTTAATCTCTGTAACAGCAGGCTCAGTAACCGAGAATATCACACTGCCAAAAGCATAGGATGCGTCCCGTCGTTCAAGTCCTCTTTCCTGTGCGTGATAGTCAAGGTACTCTCCCTGTGCAGTGGATGCAAACATCTGACGTTTAAGCCACTCCATATTCACAAGGGAGGAGTAAATCTCACCTGCAAGAACAGAAAGTCTCACAGATATATCAGAATTTTCCGCAGGAGTATTACCTGAAAGCTCTGCGTATTTATTCTTCATTCTCTCAAGTATGCTGTTGTATGTTTCCATCAGATAATCACCTCCACAGGCATAATCTCCTCCTTGTAGGTCACGGTTATTCCTGCAAGGATTCTGCCGTCAATAAGTTGCTGGGCACTGTCAAGGTACAGCTTTGCACCCTCAACGCTCTGCACCGCCTCACGCAGTAAAGCCTCAAGACGTCTGCACTCACGCTCGCCTGATACATCCGTCACAGGCGGAACACCCATATCCTTATTATATATAAAACCGCCTTTTTCTGCGGTGATACACATAATCACCTGCTGCAGCACGGCCTCAGCACCCTGAAGCTCAACCGTATTCCCTGTGCTGTCAAGCATTATATCTCCGTCTTTAATCTTAATATCCGTCAATCCCCTGTGAACTCCTTTCCGTTGATAAGCACTGTGCCGTCGTTTTTAAGTACTATGGAGGCTCCCCCTGCAGAGCACAGCATAAGCTCTCCTGCCTTGAGACCCTGCACCTGTTTGTTCACAACTCCTGTGCAGACCTCTCCCATAGATGTGGAAACCACCACCGCCTGAGAGCCCACAGGAGGCACATACACCACTCCGTAGGGAGCAACCACAGGCAGGTCAAGATGACGGGAAGAGGAATCAACCTCAACCCTGCCGTCACGAGCACCTGTGATACTTCCTGCAGACACAGAGCTACTGTTTTTGATATTCTTCGCCATAAATGATGTAAGCCACATATCAGTTCTCCTTTCTCATGAGGGTAAGCTTTGTTGATTCGCTATCATTGCTCAGGCTGTATCTTATTCCTGTCACATAAAAGCCCTTGTACTCACCAGTGCTGTCATATACACAGGCACCAGCTCCCAGCACATCCGTCATACACAAGGGGACTGAAAGAGTCAGCTTCTCTGATTTAAGCCTGCCTGACTCTATGAGTCTGTCTGCCTGAGCCAGGGTTTTGCCTGAAAGCTCATCTGCGTTCAGATAACGCTCTCTGCGTACCCCTGAGCCTTCTGTCTCCCTGTCAGCTACAAAGGTGCTGTATTCTCCCCCAAGGCTGAGCTTCACCCTCACACGGGAAATAAGCTTACACCGAAGAAGACTGTGCTCAAGTGATGCATAAGGAATCCCCATTCCTTCATCCGAAAACACAAGCTCTTCCCCTTTAGCTTTAAGTCCCTGCATATTCAGCACATTCCCCTCAACTGACGGAAAAGTACCGAAAGCGTTTTTGCAGAAATTCTCAACAACCTGCCAGCAGGACTCACCCTTTGCAATCTTGAACTCGCCTCTGAGGGTCCTGTCCTCACCTGTAAAGTGTGAAAACCCCAGAGGCTTTGCGTATCGGCTGAACACAAGAGAAGCTGACGCATTCCTGAAGGTGCAGGGACAAGCCTCGTTATCAATGAGCAGTGCCGCCATACTTCTGCACACAAGCTTTGTCTTTACGGCTTTCCCTGAGGAAGTAATCTGCTCATCTGCAATACCGCGGAATATTTCTTTGTTATCCTTATATACAAACACTTCTCTTATCTCGTCAGCCAATGCACAGGGAAACACCGCCGTCAGTGAGTCCGCAGGAGTACCTGTATCCCTGCACAGCAGTGCAGACAAGGGTCGGGGGAGGCTGAGCCTCTCCCCCTTTGTGTTTATTCCCTCAAAAGTCAGCACAGCCTCACCTCCTGTCCCATGTCAAGCTCGTCGGGACGCTTTATCTGAGGATTAAGGTGTACAAGCTCATCCACAGACACCCCCGCTCTGTATGCTATATCAAAGAGGGTTTCTCCCTCCTTCACATAGGCAGTTCCGTCCTTTTTGCCTGAGTATTCAGAGTTCTCCGCTTCCAAAAACTCAAAGCTATATGTAATAAGGTCCGGGGTTGCCTCGCCTACTAAAGACAAATCTGTAAAGTAAGCATAGAAAGGCTTCATAAAAGGAAGGGTTAGAAGTCCCTTGTGTCCTCTTTCAAAAAGGCTGCAAAGCCTTTCATATTCCTCTAAACAGGTTTCACCTGCAAGCTCACCCTTGCCCTTTATCACCTTAAGGTCACAGCCTGTACCCTGCACAAAGCTTCCGCCTCCTGCTGTGTTCTGCTGAGACATCCTACGCCTGTGAGAAACCTCAACAGTGCAGGGATTATGAGTCCACTCAAAGGAGTCAAACCGCATATTTGAAACTATCACTGCACTTCCTCCTCATCCTCAGAGATAAAACGGCTGTACCGCCTTGAGTCCCTCTCAAAGGCAAGGCTTAACTCCTCTGCTGACTCCTGCATATTGAACACATCAATCATGTAATCATTCATTATTTTCACCGTTCTCCTCTCTGAAATCACTTAGCCTTGTATGAAACTCATACTTTCTCACAGGCACACCGCCTGCACCCCTCTGCTCTGAAATTCTGATGATTCTGCAATCCCTGAAGCTGCACAATCTGCCTGAAAGACAAAGAGAAACATCAGGCTTTTCTGCTACCTCAAAGGGGTCATTTGCCGACTCAACGGCTATACTGAGGATGTATTTTACACCTTTGCAGATTTGCCTGTCTGTGTCCCCTGTGAGAAGCTCCCTGAGCACATACAAATCCTCCTGCACCTGAACACCCACAGACACCGCCTGCAATGAAACACCGTTCACCTCAATAGTAACAAAAGTCTCAGAGGACGAGGGCACTATCTGTGATAACAGCACTGCCGTTACCTTCTGACACAGGGTGCACAGATTCCTGTCATAAACAGGCTCGGATATTTTAATATCCGCAATCTTGTTCTCAAAATCATAGCAATCAAGGTTTTCCATAAGACTTACCGCCAGTTTTGTCAGCTCCCTTGCACCCTTTGTATAGGGTGCATATATATGAAACTCCAGCTCCGCAGTAAACTTTCTGTAGCCCTTGGTGTCCTTTTCCTTGTGCACTGCACCAACACCACAGGCAACGAAGAAGCTATCCACAGGCTTTTCCGGCTCTTCTGCCTTTTTTGCGTGTATAAAACGTATATTCTCAAAGGCAGCTGTCTGCTTCAGCTTTCGCACAAACAGGTCAAGTTCATTTTCAGGTCTGAGCATAGTCGTCCTCCAATGGGGCGGTGTAAGGAGTCAGCACCGCCCATATATATAAATCCTTATCATCCGCACTGACACGCTCACTGCGTTTTATGGTGTAGGTTACTTCTCCCTGAGTAACAAGGGTGCTTCTGTAGTCACGGATAAAGCCGTCACAGGGTGCTATCATCAGATAATGCCCTGCGTCATAGTAGCCTGCAGGCAGGTACTCTCCTCCAAGATACATCTTGTTTTTATA
>JAZSLX010000101.1:0-53443 GCA_045535605.1 Ruminococcus sp. | reverse complement strand
TTGTAAAACGTCTACCAAAAGAAAAAGTTTTATATCTATATAACGGTCATGAAATTGCAAGCCATACCTTAACTCATACTTTTTTGGAAGGCAAGAGTGAAGCCGAGATTATGTTTGAACTGAAAGAGGACAAGAAAAATCTTGAAAACCTCTTTCAAAAAGAAATTAAAGGTTTTGCAGTACCCTTTGATTATTATAGTAAGCTTATTGAGAATTGTACCAAGAAGTGTGGTTTTGAATATGCAAGAATTTCCGAAGAAACTTTATCGTTTAAACCACAAACAGATTATCACAGATGGAAAGCAACCGTTTTTCATCTTGATGATTCTCTTGAAAAATTAGCGAGTGGTTTTATAGGCACAGATGAGGAACTTGCTGTGTTTCAAATTGTAGGTCACAGTTATGATCTTGATACAGAAAATATGTGGGACAAAATCGAAAAGGTATTCAAAGAAATATCCTTGCAGAAAGATATTCTTCCGATGACTACCATTGAAATAATCGACTATCTAAAAGCTATGGAACAAGTCGAAATAACCGACAGCCATATCGATAATCGCAGTGAGCAAAGTTTGTGGTTTTCGGTGAACGGAACTATATGTGAAGTGAAACCAAAAAGCAAAATTGTTTTCAATTAAAGATTTGAAGAATAGTCAAACAAAGTTCAATTTCTAGAATAGAAAGGAGAATGAAGATGTTAAAGATAATTGATACATATAATTTAAAAGATATTTATAATTTTCAGTTAAGCTTCAAAACACCATACTTTTTTGATGTGGATTTTGAAGAGTGGAAAAAGTCTTTTGCGGAAGATATCGACGGCGAAGGCAGAGAGCTGTTCAAAGAGCTTTTTGAAAAAGCAGTTTATGATAATGATAAACTTGTAGGCTTTGTTCAGTACGGCAAAACTGCTTTCGGTTTTGATGATAACGGCGAGATATCAAGCGACGTTTCATACCCTGTAATCCGCAATCTGTATTTTGTTAAAGACCGAGCAGACGCAGGTGAATTGCTGTTAAGTGAAGCTATGAAGAACATTGATACAGATGAGCGAGTATATGCGTTCTTCCATTACTTTGGTATGACCTGTTTTTCTCGTCATGGTAAGCTCTTTGAAAATCACGCTCATATTGATGCGTTGCTTAAAGAACAGGGCTTTGAAGTTGAACACGAAAACGTGTACTACTCATCTGTTTTGAGCAGTAGCGGATGTTCAGATGTGACGATTACTCCAAGCGAACTGACAAGAGGCAATCACCAGTATATTGACTTCAAAATTGACGGCAATCAGGTCGGCGGTTGCGAGGTGCATTATCTGAGTAGCACCACAACATACCTTCGCTGGATTTATGTCAACGGTGATATAGTTGGCAAAGGCATCGGCACAAAATGTATGACTGGCTTAAAGAGTTTTCTCTATGAAAAAGGCATCACCCGATTTGACACCGACACAGCTATCAACAATACAGTTGCTCAGCACTACTATGAGAAAAACGATTTTGTCCGTGAGGGTGTTACAAAAAGCTATTTTAAAATTTGATTGACAAGGAATAAATTTTGGTTATCAGCTTGCATTGCAGAGTTATTCGCTCTGCAATACAAGCTTTAAAGGTTAAAAAACGTTGACAAAATAAAATTTTAGTAGTACACTACGGACAGAATAGTTTGCTTCACAAAATTTATAAGCAAACGAGAAAGGAGAATTTCAGTATGATTTACAGCGAGGTAATTAACCGCTAACTGAATATTGGCACGCTTTTAATAGTTTCGGGACTTCTAAGCCCCTTTATTTGTCGTGCCGTTTTAAAGAACCTTTCGTGAATTCTATGACTGACGTTATGGCACACTCAAAGGGGTGTGTTTTTTTGTGCCCAAAATTACTTTCAGCCGCAGAAATCCCTCAAGGGTTACTTCCTGCGGTTTTTTTGCGTCCATTTTCAGTTAGCAGTAACATTTATAAAATTTATGATTTAAAAGACAGAACTGATTTTGGAGGAATAAAAGTTGAATATAAATGATTTCGGATTTAATCCTGATTTGAATCCTGACAATAAAGGCGGTATACCTGCAAGGATAACTGCAGTACACAAAGGTCGCTTTGGTGTTGTGTCTGACTTTGGCGAGGGTTATGCAAGCCTCAAGTCAAAGGAATATTACTTTGACGGCGAAGATTTTCCCACGGTAGGTGATTTTGTGCTTATCGATTATGTCGAAAACGGCGATAGCCGAATCATCAAAACCCTTAACCGAAAAAACTACTTTTCTCGCCGTGACCCCGACAAAGGCAGAGGCGAGCAGGCAGTTGCCGCAAACTTTGATTACGTTTTTATTATGCAGTCGCTGAATCACGACTTTAACCCCAAGCGTCTTGAAAGATACTTAACAGCCGTAAGACAGTCAAAGGCAGAGCCTGTAATTATACTTACAAAAGCCGACTTAACGGATGATTACTTGCCTTATATTTTAGAAATCAGCCGAGTAGCCGAGGGTGTTGAAACCCATATAGTCAGTGCAAAAACAGGTTTTGGCTTAGATAAACTTTCTAAGTACCTGCAAAAAGGTAATACTCTTGTTTTCTTAGGCTCATCGGGTGTAGGTAAGTCAAGCCTTGTCAATACTCTTGCAGGCGAAGATATTATGGATGTAAACGGTATCCGTGAAGATGACTCAAAAGGCAGACACACAACCACTCACAGAGAGCTTATTATGCTCAAAAACGGTGTGATGATAATTGATACCCCAGGTATGCGTGAGCTTGGTATGTGGGATGTCAGCGAAGGTTTGTCAGAGTCTTTTGCTGATGTGGAGAAATTTATTGGCAAATGTAAATTCCGCGATTGTACCCACGAAAGCGAGCCGGGCTGTGCTGTGCGTGAGGCCATAGAAAACGGCGAACTTGATTCTGAGCGATTTGAAAGCTATAAAAAGCTTAAATCCGAAGCGAAGTATTCAGAAGATAAAGCTGATTTTTTTAAGCAAAAACAGCAATGGGGTAAAAATTTGAGAAAATTCGAAAAGCATATGAAAAAGGAGATTTGGTAACATGAACAGAACAATTAAATCAATGGAAAATAAATATTTAAACCCATCTTTAGATATGATAAGAAGAACCTTTACAAACAGCGAGAGTGCTGAAGACGCACAGATTGTTGTGAATTTGGTTCAGGAAATCAGGTCAATGGAATATTATGTGCCCGAGCTTGAGCTTATTATGGTGGATGAAAACGACGAGGTAATAGGCTATGCACAGTTTTCAAGGTTTCATCTGGAGAGCAAGTTTTCAGACGAGCTTCTTATCCTTACTCCTGTGGCAGTAAAAACAGAATTACAGCGTCAGCACATTTCAAAAGAGCTTATCGAGGCAGGCTTTGAGAAAGCAAAGAAAATGGGCTTTAAGGTCGTGCTTGTAGAGGGTAACCCTCAGAATTACCGAAGTCGAGGCTTTGTGACCTCTGCAGATTTTAACATAGTTGCAGGAGAGAGTGTGGGCTTGCCTGCTCCTGAGTGCCTTATGGTAAAAGAACTTGAAAACGGTGCTTTAGAGTGCATTAGCGGTGTCTTAGAGTACACCGAATACAAAAGCCTTAAATAAGAAAGGAAATTAAAATGAGCGAACTTAAATATATAACATTAAGAGAAAAACCTGAAATAATGAACGAAGCCGCTTTGTGGTTTAACAGCAAGTGGGGTGTGCCGAAGGAAGCCTATCTTGAGTGTATGGAAAGCTACCTCAGTGGTGAAATGGAGCTTGGTTGGTATCTTTGCTTAGATGGTGATAAGATTGTTGGTGGAATGGGTGTAATTGAAAACGACTTTCACGACAGAAAAGACCTGACTCCTAACGTCTGTGCAGTTTACACAGAAGAAAGCTACCGCAAGCAAGGAATTGCAGGCGCGCTACTGAATATGGTGGTAGACGATTTGAAATCAAAGGGTATCTCACCTGTTTATTTAGTTACCGACCACACAAGCTTTTATGAGCGTTACGGCTGGGAATTTTTCTGTATGGCACAGGGCGACGGCGAAGAGGATATGACACGGCTCTATATTCACAGATAACTTTAAAACCTGAGCCAAGGAAAATACAACAAAAAAGCGTTGCGGATGAGGGGAGATGTCAATTCACTCCTTCAAACTGCAACGCTTGTTTTTATTTTTGGCTTATTCACTTGGGCTTTTGCTAAAATCTAACGATAAAACGACGAAACCGCTGTCGACACGATTGTATCAACAGCGGTATCTGATTTGGTTGCGGAGGAAGGATTTGAACCAACGACCTTCGGGTTATGAGCCCGACGAGCTAACCAACTGCTCCACTCCGCGATATATAATTGTCTGCTGTTTCATCAGCAAGGGTTATTTTATCATTTATTCTTGTGTTTGTCAAGGGCTTTGCGGGAATTTTTTAAATATCTTTCAAACCACTTGCAATCTTTATGCAACAAGTTTTCTTGTTGTTCTTTTTTTCGGGAGGAGCAAACCCCTCCCCTGCTTTATTATATTGCATTTTTCCTTATTTATGCTATAATGTTATTATGAAAATTTTGCACTAAGGAGTGACTACCATGTGTGAGAAAAAGACTTTTTACATCACAACACCTATTTACTACCCCTCCGGTAATCCACATATAGGCCACTGCTACACTACAGTTGCCTGCGATTCTATTGCCCGATACAAGCGTATGCAGGGCTATGACGTTATGTTCCTGACAGGTACTGACGAGCATGGTCAGAAGATTGAAGAAAAAGCAAAGGACAAGGGCATTACTCCCAAAGCTTATGTTGACGAAATCGTTGAGATTTTCAAGAAGCTCTGGGACTATATGAACATCAGCTACGACAGATACATCCGTACAACTGACGATTACCACGTAGAAACCGTTCAGAAGATTTTCAAGGCTCTTTATGACAAGGGATACATCTACAAGGGTGAATACTCCGGCAAATACTGCACTCCCTGTGAGAGCTTCTGGACAGAAAGTCAACTTGTAGACGGCAAGTGCCCTGAATGCGGACGTGACGTTATTGAGGCAAAAGAAGAGGCATACTTCTTCAGAATGTCTGACTTTGCTGAGAGAATCGAAAAGCTCCTGACAGAAACCGACTTCTTGCAGCCCAAGACCCGTGCTGTTGAGCTTGTAAATAACTTCATAAGGCCCGGTCTTGAGGACCTGTGCGTTTCACGCACAAGCTTTACTTGGGGTGTTCCCGTAACCTTCGACGAGAAGCACGTTGTTTATGTATGGATTGACGCACTGTCAAACTACATCTCTGCTCTCGGTTACGAGAATGATGCTTTCTCCGATTACGATAAATACTGGCCTGCTGACACTCATATGGTTGCAAAGGATATTATGAGATTCCACGCAATCATCTGGCCTGCAATGCTTATGGCTCTTGACCTTCCTCTGCCTCATCACCTTGCTGTACACGGCTGGATTACCTTTAACGGACAGAAGATGAGCAAGTCCCTTGGCAACGTTGTTGACCCCTTTGTACTTGGCGAGCGTTACGGTGCTGACGCTATCCGCTACCACATTCTCAGAGAAATGGCACTGGGTGCTGACAGCTCCTTCTCCAACGAGATTATGATTAACCGCATTAACTCCGACCTTGCAAACGGTCTTGGCAACCTTGTGTCCCGTACTGTTGCTATGATTGACAAGTATTTTGGCGGCACACTGCCCACCGAGCGTGAAGCAGGCGAGTTTGATGAAGATTTGATGAGCACATCTCTTTCACTGAAAGAAGCTGTTGACTCATATATTGACAAAACTCAGATTAACAACGCTCTTGCTGAGATTTTCAAGGTTGTGTCCCGTGCTAACAAGTACATTGACGAGACTACTCCTTGGGTTCTTGGCAAAGACGAGACAAAGAAAGCACGTCTTGCTACTGTGCTCTACAACCTCCTTGAGAGCATCCGTATTGCGTCCTCTCTCCTCTGCGCCTTTATGCCCACAACAATGCCTAAGGTATTTGAGCAGATTGGAGCAACTGAGTTTGCAACCTATGAAAATGCTGACAAGTGGAATGTGCTTCCCCTTGATGTTACTGTAGCACGCGGTGAGGTGCTCTTCCCCAGAATCGACGTTGACAAGGAAATTGAGGAGCTCAACGCAATTATAGAAAAGAATGTTGCGGCTGCTCAGGCTGCAGAGAACAAACAGAAGGTTGACTACACCGGCATTGCCAAAATCGGCATTGAGGACTTTACAAAGGTTGACCTGAGAGTTGCTCAGATTGTTGAGTGCGAGCCCGTTAAGAAGGCAAAGAAGCTTTTAAAGCTCACCCTTGATGACGGCAGTGCTGAAAAACGCACAGTTGCTTCTGGTATTGCTCTTTACTACAAGCCCGACGAGCTTATAGGTAAGAAGGTTATCCTTGTTCAGAACCTTAAGCCTGCTACACTCTGTGGTGTTGAGAGCCATGGTATGATTCTTGCGGCTGACACAGACGATACTGTTAAGGTTATCTTCGTTGACGGTATGGAAGACGGCGCAAAAATCCACTGATAAGCAGAAATATGAGTGAATTCTATAATATTTTTGATGCTCACGCACACTATGATGACGAAAAGTTTTCTGATGACAGAGAGTGTGTGCTGAGCTGTATCGAAAAAAACGGAGTCTGCGGAGTTGTAAACGCATCCGTTGACATCCCAACCTGTGAAACTGTGATTGCTTACACTAATGAGCACCCTATAATCTACGGTGCAGTGGGTATTCATCCTGAGAATCTGGAGGGGCTCCCCACGGACTATCTTGATATTCTTGCAAGATTCTATACAGAGAACAAGAAGATTGTCGCAATCGGTGAGATTGGACTTGACTACTACTGGGATATCCCAAAGGAGCCTCAGCAGAAAATATTTGCAGAACAGCTCTCACTTGTAAACGACCTTGATGCACCTGTTGTAATTCACGACAGAGAGGCCCACAAGGATACTCTTGATTTTCTCAAGAAATTTAAGCCTAAGAGTGCTCTGCTTCACTGCTACTCCGGGTCTGCGGAGTTCCTAAAAGAGATTCTGCCTCTGGGCTGCTATATAAGCCTTGGCGGTACAGTTACCTTCAAGAATGCAAGGCACTCTATTGAGGTGGCACAGGCAGTCCCCCTTGACAGACTCTTGCTTGAAACAGACGCCCCCTACCTCTCCCCTGTCCCCTTCAGGGGAAAACGCAACCAAAGTGACTACATTGTATATGCCGCTAAAAAGATTGCAGAGCTTCGGGGAATGACTGCACAGGAGATACTTAATATCACCTGTGAAAACGCAAAAAGATTTTACAGAATATAAAACGAAGCCGACAGGTTTTTACACCTGTCGGCTTTCTGTTTTTAAAGTTCCTTTATGTATTCAACAATTTCCTCAAACTTCATACTATGGCTTGCTTTTACAAGGACGGTGTCGCCTATGGTGAGCATTTCATACAGCTCAAGCTTTGCCTCCTCAACGGTACTAAACCACTCGCTGTCAATATGAGGTCTTGTTTCCCTGTAAATATTCAGTGAAAGGTCGCCGATTGCAACAACCAAATCAATGTTTTTCTCAACAAGGAATCTGCCTATCTCGCAGTGAAGCTCTGCCTCTTGTTTTCCAAGCTCCTTCATATCGCCCAGAATTGCCACACGTCTGCCCTCAAAGCCTGCAAGGGTCTCAATTGAGGCTTTCATAGAGGCAGGGTTTGCGTTGTAGCAATCGTCAATGATGGTGAGGTTTTCTGTCTTTATAACGTTCTGTCGGCTGCCTGTGGGTTTATACTGCGCAACACCCTGTGCAATCTCCTCGTCACTCAAACCGAAGTGTTTGCCTATTGCAGTTGCCCCCAGAGCATTAGCAACCATGTGCTTGCCAAGGGCATATACAGTTACAGGGAATTCCGACTCACCGTATTTTACAGTGAAATCTGTTCTTGTTTCGTTGTCAGATGTAATTGAGTGAGCAGTATATGCACAGCCCTCACTTAGTCCGAAGAATACAGGCTCTTTTCCCTGTACTTTCTTTATCTCAAAGAGCTTATCATCATCACCGCAAAGGACAGCAATGCCGTCCTCGCGCATAAAATCAAACATCTCGGTCTTTGCTTTTTTAACACCGTCGCGGTCAATGAGGCACTCAAGATGGCATTTGCCGATATTTGTCAGCACACACACATCGGGCTTCACAATACGGGAGAGCACTGTCATCTCGCCGAAATCAGAGATACCCATTTCTATAACTGCAATCTCTGCATCCTCTTCCAGTGCAAACAGAGTCAGAGGCACACCCAAATCATTATTGAAGTTGCCCTGAGTCTTGTGCACCTTGTACTTCTGAGAAAGCACAGACGCTATCATTTCCTTGGTTGTGGTTTTGCCCACAGAGCCTGAGATGCCGATGAAAGGTATATCAAAGGTAAGTCTGTAGGCGGTGGCAATGTCAATGAGAGCCTGCTTTGTGGACTCAACCAAAATATGAGGAGAATTATCCACAGGGGTTTTCTCACATATAGAGCACAAAGCTCCTACCTCAATACATTTAGGGATAAAGTTATGTCCGTCAACCCTCTCGCCTACAATAGCGGCAAAGAGAGAGTTCTTTTTGACCTTACGGCTGTCCGTTACTATAGAGGAAAGCTCTGTGTCAAGCAAGGTCATATCTCCAAAATACCGACCGCCGCAAGCGTCAAGTGCTTGCTTTAGTGTAAAGCTTTTCATACTCTGCACCTCGTAAAAATAGGATATATTTTATTCGCCGATAATTTTAATTAGGGCGTGTTTCTTTCTCATTCCGTCCAATTCGTAGTAGAAAATCTGCTCCCATGTGCCGAAGTCAAGGCGACCCTCTGTAATAGCACAGACAACCTCACGGCCCATAATTGTGCGTTTAAGGTGAGCGTCTGCGTTATCCTCAAAGCCGTTGTGGTCATACTGGCTGTAGGGCTTCTCGGGAGCTAATTTCTCCAGCCATCTCTCGTAATCTCTGTGAAGTCCTGACTCATCATCGTTAATAAACACAGAGGCGGTGATGTTCATAGCATTCACAAGGACCAAGCCCTCTTTCACACCGCTTTCGTCAATAGCACGCTGTACATCCTGTGTTATGTTTACAAGTCCCCGTCTTTTGGGAACATTGAACCAAAGTTCTTTTCTGTAGCTTTTCATAATTCACCTCAGAACATCTGGCCGTCCCAGCCCCAGAACTCGGTCTCTGAGAACTTCACATAAATTCTGCCTGAGGGGATTGCAAGCTCCTCACTGAGAATCTTACAGATTTCTGCGGTAAGCTTTTCGTAAGAAGCCTTAGGTGCAGAGTGGAGCAGTGCAACCTCTACATATGCTGCGTCCTCGTCGTTACTTCCTGCAAACCACAGACGGCAATTCTCCTCAAACTGAAGCATAAGGTATGCTTCAGGCTTGCCGATAAGTGAGAGAGCCTTGCCAAGCTTTGCTTTGAGGATTTCTTCCTGTTCAAAGGTAATTTCTGTTGTAACTTTAGTGTTGATAAAAGGCATTTTTATGAACCTCCGATTATTTATTTGTAAATGCATTATACCATTATAGTACAGATAGTGCAAGAAAAAACGCACATCGCGAAGCTGCAGAGTATACCTGTTATAATCTTTATTTGTATCTTTAAAGCAACAATACCGATTATTACCATAAAATCATTCCATCAGCGGTTTTTTTATTGCAAAATTACATTTTTTCCGTTAAAGGTTTACATTTTAACACCTGTGTTGTATAATTGACCTGTATTAATTTATTATAATATTGGAGGAATTCTAATATGGCACTTGTAAATGCAAAAGAAATGCTTACAAAAGCAAAGGCTGGCCACTATGCTGTTGGTCAGTTCAACATCAACAACCTTGAGTGGACAAAGGCTATCCTGCTCACAGCTCAGGAGTGCAATTCTCCTGTAATCCTCGGTGTATCTGAGGGCGCAGGCAAGTACATGTGCGGCTACAAGACAATTGTTGGTATGGTTAATGGTATGATTGAGGAGCTGGGCATCACTGTTCCCGTTGCTCTTCACCTTGACCACGGCTCATACGAAGGCGCTAAGGCTTGTATCGCAGCAGGCTTCTCCTCTGTAATGTTCGACGGTTCTCACTACGCAATCGAAGAGAACATTGCAAAGACCAAGGAACTGGTTGCTATCTGCGAAGAGCTTGGTCTCTCCCTTGAGGCTGAGGTTGGTTCCATCGGCGGCGAGGAAGACGGCGTTGTTGGCGCAGGCGAGTGTGCAGATCCTGCAGAGTGCAAGATGATTGCTGACCTTGGCGTAACAATGCTTGCAGCAGGTATCGGCAACATCCACGGCAAGTACCCTGAGAACTGGGCAGGTCTTTCCTTTGAGACTCTGGATGCTATCCAGCAGCTTACAGGCGATATGCCTCTGGTACTCCACGGCGGTACAGGTATCCCCGAGGATATGATTAAGAAGGCTATCGACCTTGGCGTTTCCAAAATCAACGTAAACACAGAGTGCCAGCTTGCATTTGCTGCTGCTACAAGAAAGTACGTTGAAGAGGGCAAGGACCTTCAGGGCAAGGGCTTCGACCCCAGAAAGCTTCTGGCTCCCGGCTTTGAGGCTATCAAGGCTACTGTTAAAGAGAAGATGGAGCTGTTCGGCTCTGTTGACAAGGCTTAAATTTCAGCCTGTAATTAACACCTAAAACATAGACCGCTGAGTTTTCTTACAACTCAGCGGTCTTTTTTTGAAGCTTAATATATTACTCTCTTAACAATACTGTCAGGTCGATTTTCTCTGTCCGCTTGACAGCACTCAGGCACACAAGCAGAGTTATCATTATATAACCTATAATCAAACCCACAGCAATCAGGGGATTGTTGCTCACTTTAATTGCCATAAAGGTATTGCCAAACACACTGTCAAGATACGGATTTACAGCAAAATGTGCAAGAAGATAATATGCACCAACACCAAAAGCAAGAGAGCACATAGTCAGCAACAAGTGCTCTGCCAGAATAATTCTGTACAACGTCTTTGAGTTGTAACCTATAGCCCTGTATAGGGCAAGTTCATTGGTACGGGCGTTGATGTTACTCTTCAGGAACATATAAAATCCCAGTACCGTCAGCACCGTAAAGAAGGCAGTAACAGCAAGCAATATCACAAAGGCTGTGTTGTAGGTTTCTTCGTCAACGTTCAGGTACTCCTCGTAGCAGGTGGTAACCTTCTGAGCCTCAGTAAGCACTGCCTGCGTGTTCTTGTGGGAGTCTGTCACTATAATATAATGATGGTCACGCCTTATCTCTGCTCCCTCGGGAGCGTTCTGCACCTCATACTCATAGGCTTCTTCATCATACTTAACTGCATCGGCATAAGGTATAAGAATAGTGCGTTTGCTGTTAAAAATCGGGTCGGTGTTATCGTAGGTGCCTACTATCTGAGTTTTTCTGGGAACACCTGTCCAGTCGCAAAACTCCAGAGTCTGACCCACCAAATCCGCACCATTGATTTTTACAATCATTTGCTCCTTTGCGTTATATTCCTCAATGTAATCGGGGATAATTGCAACTCCTGTCTCGCTTTCATCAAAGGCTCTGCCGTAAAGTATTCTGGGCTCAAAAAACCTGTGTACAAATCTGAATGTATAACTTTCGCTCAGTACACCGTTTGATTCTGACATAGTTATGGGGATGGTGTCCTTGTACATATCCACCACATGGGGAATAGTCATTATCTTATCAATACGCCTCTGACGTTCCTCCTCATTGGTAGTATAAGACATACTCGCACCAATCTCCCGCTTTACAATATGACGGTTAATCCTTGTCTCTATACTCTGACCTAAGGGGATAATTATACCGATTGCAATGAAAATAAGCACAAAGGAAATTGCCACAAAAAAGCAAAACATACCCGAGGAAAGCTTCCGTGACTTAAGAGAAGCCTTTACAATGGAATTATAATTTTTATTCTTCATTTTCCTTTTCCCTCAAGACTCCGTCTTTCATTATGTATATCTTGTCTGCATAGTCCAGTATAGCATCGTTATGGCATACAACCAACACACCCTTGCCCATTCGTGACAGCTTTTGAAGCTCCCCAAAAATCATAGCCTCGTTCTTGCTGTCAAGGTTGCCTGTAGGTTCATCTGCAAGGATAAAGTCAGGATCATTTGCCAGAGCACGGGCTATGGCAACTCTCTGCTGTTCACCGCCTGAAAGCTCTGCAGGGTAATGCTCAACTCTGTGGGTGAGTCCCACCTTATCTGCAAGCTCAAGGGCACGGGCTTTCATCTCCGCCCTCGTCTTATATTCATCATTAATAAACATAGGAAGCATAATGTTTTCGTACAGCTTCATATGGGCATTCAGATGAAAGCTCTGAAACACAAAGCCCAGTGCCTTTTTACGCACATCGGCAAGCTGGTTATTTGAAAGCTGAGACACAACACTACCATTAATAACAACCTCGCCCTCAGTACATTTATCAAGCAAGCCCAGAACCTGCAGGAGTGTACTCTTTCCGCTACCTGATTGACCCATAACAGCAACGAACTCACCCTCTGTTACAGTTAAGGATACATTATCCATAGCCTTGACTCCGTTGGGATAAACTTTGCTGACGTTCTTTAGTTCAATTGTTTTCATATTCTACCTCCTATTTTGCACTCATAGCTTCTCTGGGCTCAATACGCACAAGTTTTTTCAGCATAAACAGCTCTACAACAAGGGGAACAAGCAACACAATCAAGGCGGAAAGCCCAAGGAAAGAAAAGTAGATTTTCCAATCCATCAGATACATAAGCTGATTAAATGTGCCGTGCTCAAATTTAAGGTTTATGAGAAATGCCGCAAGGGTTGACACTGTACCTCCTATGAGGAAAGCCCTCAGAGACAGATACATCTGCTCCCACAAAAGCACTGCGAAAATCTGCCTGTTCTTGTAGCCGATTGCCTTCATAAGTCCGATGTAGCCTTTACGCTCACTAATGGCACTTGACGAGGACTGAACAAGGAGTATCACCGACACTATAACTATCGCCAAGGTCAGAAATGTGCCCACTGTTTTGAAAAGATTTGCAAGTATTATCGTGGAATCTCTGGGTGGCCTTAAAGGCTCTCCGCTTATATCGCATTCCAGATTATGCCTTACATAATTGACAACATCGGGAATATTGCTGTAATCATCTACCACTACCAGATGTGTATGAAGCGAAGGGTCGTTCCAATACCGTGCAATATGGCTGTCACCAAAGGGGTCGATGCCTGTTTCCTCCATAAACATTTCGAGCATAAGCCTCTTGGTTTCCTGAGATACAAACACAGACCCATAATACCCTGATGTAGCATTGCTGCAGGGATAAACGCCCACTACCTCCAGTGTTACCTCAGTAGTTCTGAGCAGTGTCAGTTCTGTGTATATCTGCCCATCGTCTTTGGGCATATGATATGAAAAATCAGCCATTCCCTCATGACCGTTCAGAGTAAAGGTTTTTCCAATCAAAGTCCTGCCGTCTATGTACTCAAGGTCTTTATACCCGCGTTCAAAGTCATCCATATAGGGATAAAATATGCTTGGCACAAGACAGCTGAACACAGGTGCATCATCAAGGGATTTACCCTTGATGATCCTTTTTTCCTCACCCTCAAAAAGTGCATCAACGTTCACATAAGCCTCTTGTAATCCGAGCTGTTCATCAATAGCAGTATCGCTGGTTTCCTTTATTCTCAGGGACATTGGATACATACATGCCGAATCTGTCACAAGCTCCACGTGCTCTGCAGATGACACCGCATCTACTATCTCCTCTGTAATAGGTCCGAGAAAGGGCAGAATCTCAAGGGCTCTTGACCTGTAATCTTTCTTGTAGCTGTTTACCGCCTCAACGGTCACAATTGAATAGCTGGAGATGAGGGTAACAGCAACAATAAGCAGGCAGATGAGGACAGTAACCGCACGGTTACTTTTGTTGCCTTTTACATTGGCTTTAGACAGAAAATGTAAACTTCTGAGCTTCATACTAACCCTTCTTTACCTTGTTAATTTTCACTAAAATTCTAACTCAATCATCTTACATTTTTAGCATAACATTTACAATAAGGTTTGTCAACAAATTCAAGCTATATTTGTGGCGTTTTTTATCAAACAAAAACCGCTGAGTTTTCTTACAACTCAGCGGTCTTTTTGTGTCTGTATTATTTTTTTAGATTCTCAATTACAAGGTCGGCAATATACTCACCGAATACGGGATTCTTCACAGTAACAGGGCCGATGACCTGTGTGCCGAAGAAGTTCTTCTCATGTATTCCGTCTGCTTGCTCCTTGACAGTACCTACTACAGAAGTAATCTCAAACAGAGGTGTCTTTATCCCCTGTACCTCACTGCACTTGTTGATGTAGCCGATAAACTCCTTATCGCTTACGAAGCATTTAAGGGTAACATCACCGCTGTAGCGGTTCCTGCCCTGCTCTGTGACAGTAAAGTCAAAGAGTCCTATGCCTTTACGCACTGTGCCCTCTGCTGTAGTAAGTGTCTCACCCAGCATTTCATAGGAATTGCCTGTGAAGAGCATAACTGTGCCTGAGTCAAAAGCCTTCTTAAGACTATCTGCAAAACCTCTTAAGTGCTCAAGGCACACATTCCTTGAATGCTCGGTGCCTGCACCGCAGTAGATAAAATCATACTGAGTAAAGTCAATGTCTGTATCTGTGACGGTTTTTCTGTCTGTCTGAGGCTGTGCACCCTTACTCTCAAGCACACGCTCCATCATACGGATGTTGCCTGACTCTCCGTACAGATTCATTATATCGTAGTATAAATAAAGAATTCTTGCTTTCATTGTGTCACCTTCTGCTGTCTGTAAGTGTGAGGAATTTTTCTTTATCGGAGAAGCAGGTAATCACATAGATATAGTCCTTGCCGTTTTCTCTCAGGTACTTTACACTCTCGGGAATATCCTCAAAGGTCTTGATTTTCTCCTTGTCAATGTCGGTGAAAGAAAATCTTGTTTCCAAATCCTGAGCATATCTGCCCACAAGGAGCACTTCTTTGATATTGTCAGACTTTAAAAGCTCAAAGTCAATATCCCACAGCCAAGATGTTTCATAAGTCTGGTACTTACGGCTGATTGCGTCAACCATAACAACAACTGAGCACTCCCTTTTATCAGCACGTGCCACGCGGATTGACTGGTCATAGGAGATTGAATTTTCGTGCTTACTTACAAGGAGTGTTCCCTGCTTTTCGCCAAGTGTAAACTCCACAATTCTGCCGCTTCTCAAGTCATAACCGCTGAGAGCCTTTGCTGTTACCTCAGGGTCTACACCTGCAATATCTGCCGCCGCAAAAGCCGCTAAGGTATTGTAGCAATGATAGATACTTGAGAAAGACAGAGTAATCTTATACTTGCCGTTTACAACGATGTAGCCTTCCTCAAGACTTGCATCTGTAATAGTCCAGACTGTATCGTTACGCTTGTGACCGCAGTTTGCACAATGGTATGAGCCGATATGGTTATAGTGGTAGTAGTCATACTCCATAGGTGCTTTACAGCAGGGGCAGTATTTGCCATCGTGATATACAGAGGTATTTTCTTCCTCGTCAATAGAGAGCTTGTCTGCACCGAAGTAACGTACCTTTCCCCTGTCCTTGCCGAACTTTGACACCAAGGGGTCATCTGCATTGAGGATAAGCTCCATGCTGTCATCCATACACTCAGCAATAACATCATACACCCACTCGGGATGGCCGTTACGGGTGAGCTGGTCGCGGTAAAGGTTAGTTATAATAAGATGATTAGGCTTAAAATGCTTGAAGGTATGACGGGCAAAACGCTCGTCTGACTCCATAATTACAATATCGCTCTTAATCTTGCCGGACAGTGTGCAATCACTGAGTAAGAATGTAGTAACACCCTCAATCTGGTTTGAACCTTCCTTGTTGTAAGCAACCTTAAGCCCTGCTTCCTTCAGCACATGGGCTATCATCTCAAGGGTAGAGGTCTTGCCGTTACTGCCTGTGACAGCTATAACCTTCTCAGGCATTTTGATATATTTGAGAATATCAGGAAAAAGCTTCAGGGTGAGCTGACCGGGGAGACTGCTGCCTCTGCCAAGAAGCTTTGCCAGAAATCTTACACACTTGCAAAAAAGCACTGCAAAAAACACTTTTATCTTCATAGGTTTCACCTGTTTTCTAAGATATTACGGTTATTATGATACACCAATAATTGTAAAAAGACAAGGAGGGTTTTGCCTTATTCAAAAAGTTCCGGGTGCATACGGGAATAGTGGAAAATATACTGTTGGGCTACTCCTGCGTACTCACCAAAATCACTGGGGTCAACATCGGGAAACAGGGTGCTCATGGCCCGCTTCATCCACACATCCATGGGGAAAGCCTCGGTGCGGTGAAGTCCGTACAGGAGCACACAATCTGCCACCTTACTGCCTACACCCACGATTGTCATAAGCTGAGCCTTTGCCTCCTCAAAGGGCAGTGTACGGCAGGCTTCCAACGAAACCTCCCCTGAGTGTACCTTCCTTGCTGCTGATAGTATGTATCTGTTGCGAAAACCAGCACGCAGAGGTGATAAATCCTCCTCAGTAAGTGAAGCAAGTTTTTCCGCTGTAGGGAAAGCAAAGGACCCGTCAGGTAAAATCTCACCAAAGTTTTCGCACAGTCTGTCCACTATACCCTCAATGCGTTTTATGTTGTTATTCTGTGAAATAATAAAGGATACGAGGGCTTCAAAAGGCTCTTGCCTTAGGATATGAATACCCGGTGCAAACTTTGCGGCTTCTCTGAGCACAGGGTGCTTGCTCGCCAAATCTGCACGCAGTGACACATAGTCCGTATCAAGGTCAAAGTATGCTCTCCATATATTTTCGAAGTCCCCCTGTGTTGCACCAATAATCAGCAGGTCCTCGCCGTCCTTGCGGACAGTTACGGTTTTGCCATAGGCTGTGCCCTTAAATCCTCCGTCGACCTCTCTCCAGCGGAAGCTCTGTCCGCAACACAAGGTGTCCTCAAGGGACATATCCTCTGCCCCTGACACTCTTATTACATTCTTATCACTCAAACAAATCCCACCAAAAAATAAATCTGTAATTATCATAGCATATTACTTGAAATTATGCTATGATATAAATATAAAAAATAATGGAACAAGGTGAGAATATGAAAGAAACCATCTGCACCATACCGATTAACGATATTTTTATGGAGAAAAAGGGTTGCCCTTTCTGCAGAATGTACGATATGCTGGAGACCCAGTATGCTACATTCATCACAGGCTCTGCAATGATGGACCCTGAAACCAGAGTCAGCACCAACAAAAAAGGCTTCTGCAAAAAGCATTTTGAAAAGATAACAGAGGTGGGCAAGCGTCTCCCCAATGCACTTATCCTCCAGACCCATCTGCAGTATATTCTGGACAATTACTTCCCCAAGAATACTCACTCAAGACCTGACAAGAAGAAGCTTATCGCACTGGACGAAATGCTTCACACCTGCTATATCTGCGACAGAATACAGAATGATGTTGAGCACTTCCTGCGCACAGTGTTCAAGGAGTGGGAGACTAACCCCGAATTTAGAAAGCTTTATCAGGAGCAGGAGTTTATCTGCCTTGAGCATTATCAGCAGATAAGCACCATAAGCCTGAAGGGTGTGCCCGCAAAGCACCTTGCAGACTTCCACAAGGACACTGCCGACCTTGCAAAGAAACAGCTTGAGCTCCTTATTGCAGACACCACACACTTTTGCAATATGTTTGACTATCGCAACCGCGACGCAGACTGGGGCAATAGCCGCGATGCAATCGAGCGAGACCTGAGGTTCCTTGCAGGAATCCCCCTGTGTGACGAAAGCAAAACAGAGGAATAAAAGCCTTCCCCTTGAGGGGAAGGTGGCACGGCAAAGCCGTGACGGATGAGGTGTTATCATGAATAAAACTAACAACCCAAATCTTACCGGTAATGCTAAAGCACTACGCAAAAACATGACTAAAGAGGAACGTCATCTGTGGTACGATTTCTTGAAACAGTTACCAATTACAATAAACAGACAAAAAGTCATCGGTAATTATATTGTGGATTTTTATTGTGCAAGCGAAAAATTAGTTATTGAACTTGATGGTTCTCAACATTACACTACACAAGGTATAAATGCCGACAACAACAGAGATGAGTATTTACAATCCTTAGGATTAACTATTTTACGATATACAAATCTTGATATCAAAAGAAACTTCAATGGTGTTTGTATGGATATACTTCAGCATATTTCCACCTCATCCACCGCAAGCGGTCCCCCTTCCCCTTGAGGGGAAGGCTAAAACAGCCCGACACCAAAGTGTCGGGCTGTCGCTTTTCATCAAGAAAGGTCAAAGGTTGTATACTTTGTCTGTGAAAGCAATTTTTCAAATTGCATAAATCTACTGTCCCTTTTTCCTTTTAACAAATATCGTCCTAATATATTGAATATGTATAACTTCTTAAAACAAATCATGGTCTTTACGCCACTCGTATAAAACACAAAATAGTTTTGGGTAATATCCCGATATCCTACACATTTACCGCTACTCTCTTTGTGTTCTTTTAGAAAATTCTCCGCACAAGTTTCAAGATTAATGGTGTGAAACTCACCTGATAGGTCTTTATAAACAATCGAATCGAAAAAGTTTTCCCTCTTGTCTCTATTTAGTGCAAAGATTCTATGGTCAGGAATTTTGATTACATGTGACATAACTAAACCTCATAAATAAATTCAGTTAAATTGAGAATAATCTGCGAATTGTTTGAATATTTTAAGTTCACGGGACTCTGCGTCAAACTTTGCAAGTCCCATAAAATCACCTGTGGGGGCTTTTACTCGGTAGATGTTTCCGTCAATCATCTCAGGCTTTTCCCTGATTCTGTCTATGCTCAGAGCTCCGCCGTTTGCAAAGCGTTTGGCTTGCTCCTGAGACACCTTTACCTCTTTATATGTAACAAAAAGGCTCTCGGTACTAAGGAGAGTTTTTTCAATCTCACCCTTTGCGGAAAGGTCTTTAAGCTCATCAAGAGTATAGGACTCCTGCAAATTAAAACCGCAGGCAGACTCGCGGACAAGGGATGTCATACATCCGCCTATGCACAGTTTCTTTGCTATATCGTCAATGAGTGTGCGGATATATGTACCCTTTGAGCAGGAAACCTGCAAAGTACCGCTCTGGGTTTCTTCGTCAAAGTCTATAAGCTCAAGGGAATACACTGTGATTTTTCTTGCCTTGCGTTCTACCTCTATGCCCTGACGTGCCAAATCGTAAAGACGTTTGCCGTTTATCTGCACCGCAGAGTACATTGGGGGTATCTGGTCAATCTCACCTGTAAATTCAGGTATTACAGAGAGCAGTTCTTCCTTTGTAACCTGAGTTTTCTCCTCTTTATTAACCTGTCCCCAGATATCCAGAGTATCTGTGACCTTGCCTAAGACAAAGTTAGCTCTGTAGGTTTTGTCGTGATTGGGCAGGATATCCTGAGCGTTAGCCGCCCTGCCTAAAAGCACAGGCAACACACCTGTGGCATTAGGGTCAAGGGTACCGCAATGGCCGATTTTCCGCTCATTACAAAGCTTCCTCAGCACTGCTATCACGTCAAAGGATGTAAAGCCCTCAGGCTTGTTTACAACTATAACTCCGTTCATAGCATTTCACAGGCAGTCGAAAGCATAAGCTTCTTCACTGTTTCAAGGTCGCCCTCAACAGTACAGCCTGCGGCTGCCTTGTGACCGCCGCCGCCGAAACGCGCACAGAAGTCGGAAGCACTTACATCCTTATTGGAACGGACGGAAATCTTGAAGGTGCCGTCTGCTTTTTCTCTCATTGTAATGCCAAGGAGCACGCCCTCAATCTGTCTGGGAATAGAAGCAAGCCCCTCCATCTCGTCGTCGGTGATGCCTGCCTGTCTCTGCATATCAAGAGTTGTATAAATAAGTGCACACTTACCCTCACAGGCATACTCCAGAGTATCATACACCATTTTTTCAAGGGTCAGCTTTTCTCTGGTCTTAACCTCAAACATCTCGGTGTTAATCTGGTGCCAGTTGGGTGTTACCGCCATAAGCTCTGCGGCTATAAGCATAGTACAGGGAGTTGTGTTGGAATAACGGAAACAGCCTGTATCAGTGGAGATACCTGTATAAATACAGGACGCCATATCCTGAGTAAGACCGATTTCCATAGCCTTGCTCAGCTCATAGATAATCTCACTGGCAGCGGCTGCATTTGCGTCTATATAAGAAACCTCAGCCTTAATGGAGTTGGTACCGTGGTGGTCAATGCAAAGGTCGATGATATCCTCGTATTCAGCCTGATTTTCACCAAGGAGTGAGGGTGCCGCAACGTCTACGCTTACAACAAAATCTCTCTCAAACTCCTGAATCTCTACACCCTTTTTAAGGAAGTCATATTTTCTTGCAACTGTGCCGCTTGTGATAACACGGGCTTTCTTTCCTATTGACTGGAGCATAAGGCACAAAGCATAGGCAGAGCCTAAGGTGTCACCGTCAGGATAGTGGTGAGTGAGAATCTCAATATTGTCTTTTTCTTTCAGTATATCGGCCACAAAAAACAGATCAGTCATCTGTCTGAGCCTCCTCATTCTCTTCACCTGCAGGACGCTTTTTGTCCAGATCGTGAAGAATCTTTGAGATATTGGCACTGTACTCTATAGAGTCGGTAGCCTTGAAGATAAGAGAAGGTACATGGCGGATAGTGAGTCTGCGTGCAAGCTCACTGCGGATAAAGCCTGCGGCGGACTTGAGTCCCTTTACAGCTTCATTCGCTCTGTCCATACCCTCGATTGCGCTGATATATACAGTGCAGTAGCTCAGGTCATTTGTTACCTCAACACGGATAATAGAGATAAACGCACCCTGTACTCTGGGGTCCTTAAGCTCACGGAATATGGCTGTTAGCTCTCTTTTTATATCTTCTGTTGTTCTGGAAAGTTTATGATTTGCCAATTTTCATTCCTCCTGCAACATAAGCCTTAACCCACCGTCAATGACAGTGGGTACAGCTTGTTGTGGATTATTAATTTTATTATTTGTATAAACCTTTCGGTTATGAGGATTTTATCAGTCCTCGCGGTACTCCTCGATGATATAAGCCTCGAAGATGTCACCTTCCTTAAGGTCACTGAATCTCTCAAGACCGATACCGCACTCGTAGCCCTCTGCTACTTCCTTCACGGAATCCTTGAATCTCTGGAGAGATGCAATGCTGTCATCAGCAATGATGATACCGTCACGTACAACACGGATAAGAGCATTACGTGTAATCTTACCGCTCTTAACGTAAGAACCTGCGATAGTACCAACGCTCTTGATTTTGATAACGTTACGGCACTCGGCTGTACCAAGCTGAACCTCACGCTTCTTGGGAGCAAGCATACCCTTCATAGCAGACTCGATTTCCTCGATACAATCATAGATGATGGTGTACATTCTCATATCTACACCGTCACGCTCTGCGTTTGCAGCAGCAACGGAGTCGGGACGAACATTGAAGCCTACAATAATAGCATTGGAAGCATTTGCAAGCATAACGTCGGACTCGTTCACAGCACCTACACCGCAGTGGATAACTGCAACGCGGACCTCCTCGTTTGAGAGCTTCTCAAGTGACTGTCTTACAGCCTCAACAGAGCCCTGAACGTCAGCCTTAACGATAATCTTAAGCTCCTTAACCTCGCCCAGCTTCATCTGGTCAAAGAGGTTATCAAGGTTAACCTTTGTACGGGAATTGAAGAGTTCTTCCTTCTTCTGGGACTTTCTCTGCTCAACAAGCTCACGGGCAAGACGCTCGTCAGAAACTGCATTGAACACATCACCGCCGGAGGGAACTTCTGCAAGACCTGTAATCTCAACAGGAACAGAAGGACCTGCCCCGTGACCACGCTCACCGCGCTCGTTTGTCATAGCACGGACTCTACCTACTGCTGTACCTGCAACAACAATGTCACCTGTACGCAGTGTACCATTCTGAACAAGGATTGTAGCAATAGGACCTCTGCCCTTATCAAGACGAGCCTCAACAACGATACCCTTAGCGGCACGGTCGGGGTTAGCCTTGAGCTCCTTCATATCAGCAACAAGAGTTACCATCTCAAGGAGATCGTCAATACCCATACCTGTCTTAGCAGAGATAGGAATACAGGGTGTGTCACCGCCCCACTCCTCGGGGATAATCTCGTGCTCTGTAAGCTGCTGCATTACGCGGTCGGGGTTAGCAGCCTCTTTATCCATCTTATTGATAGCAACGATTACAGAAACGCCTGCAGCCTTTGCGTGGTTGATAGCCTCAACTGTCTGGGGCATAATACCGTCATCAGCGGCAACAACAAGGATTGCAATATCTGTGCACTGAGCACCTCTTGCACGCATGGTTGTGAAAGCCTCGTGACCGGGTGTATCAAGGAATGTGATATCTCTGCCGTCAACGTCTACTCTGTAAGCACCGATGTGCTGAGTAATACCGCCGGCCTCAGATGCAGTAACGTTTGCGTGGCGGATGTAGTCAAGGAGTGATGTCTTACCATGGTCAACGTGACCCATAACAACTACAACGGGAGCACGCATCTTAAGGTTTGCATCGTCGTCCTGACTGTCGTCGATGATTCTCTCCTCGATAGTAACGATAACTTCCTTCTCAACCTTTGCGTGGAACTCCATGGCAATGAGAGAAGCTGTGTCGAAGTCAACAGTATCGTTCTGAGTAACCATTGTACCCATAAGGAAAGCCTTCTTGATAACCTCAGCGGCAGTAGCCTTAAGTCTTGAAGCAAGCTCTGTGATGGTGATTTCGTCAGGAATCTTGATTGTCAGGGGCTTAGCCTTGCGCTCCTGTGCAATACGGTCGATTCTCTGCTGTTCTGTCTCACGTTTGCCAGAGCGGTGCTTGCCCTTCTGCTGTGAACGCTGTCTGAGCTTCTGCTTCTGGGTTGACATTGTGCTGTCAGAGCGGCCTTTATCGTAAGCCATACGGTCGTATTTTTCGTTGTATCTTTCAACGTCAACGTAGCCTGCACGGGTATCTACAACCTTACCCTCGCCACGCTTTGACTTGATTGCACCCTCTGGTGCAGGTGCAGGAGCAGATGTATCCTCTGCCTTTTTCTTGGGAGCTTCCTTCTTCTGAGCAGGAGCCTGAGCCTTCTCCTTGGGAGCTTCGGACTTACTCTGTTCGGGGCTCTTTGCGGAAGCTTCCTCCTCAGCTTTTGCCTCACGTTCTGCAATAGCCTTGTCACGCACTGCAAAATATGCGTTCAGATTTTCTACTGCATTCTCCTGTGTAAAGTAGTCAAATACTACGTTAAGCTCCTCTTCATCAAGTGAGGTCATGGATTTTCTGACGGTTTTGCAGTATTTCTCTACAACCTCAGAAACAACCTTGCTGGAAACGCCTAAATCCTTTGCCAGCTCGTGTACCTTATATTTCATATAGTAGTTTCCTCCTTTTTCTGCTCTGCATTAATAAGCTCTGTTAGCTTATCAGCAAAGCCCTTATCAATAACCGCAAGCACCGCACAGGTCTTGCCAAGGCTAAAGCTCAGTTCGTCCTTTGTTCTGTTTATGCTGTGGTATTCCACAGTACCCTTAGCCTCAACTGCTATGCGGATTTTCTTCTCTGTATTCTGAGAGATATCAGAGGCACAGATTACAAGAAACGCCTTGTGGGTGTCTATGGCTTCTTTTACGGGGTCTGCGCCAATCACAAGTCTGCCTGCCCGTCTGCAAAGACCCAGCAGTGACAGCAGTCTGTCATTCATCCTGATTAAGCTCCCTCTCCATAGAATCATAAACCTCAGCGGGAATCATACAACTGAAGGCTCTCTCAAGGCGTCTTGCCTTACGAGCCGCCTGCAGACACTCTATGCTGTGACAGATATATGCTCCTCTGCCTGATTTTTTAGAGGTAAGGTCAAGGGAAACCTCGCCTTTCTTTACTACCTCTCCGTTTTCATCCAGCACATCAGGGGATTTTACTACGCGGATAAGCTCATATTTGGGCTTCATCTCTCCGCAACCTGTGCATTTTCTCATAGGAGTTTTTCTCTGCTTCATATTTTCCCTCCTCCAAGGTTTTATATATCAAGGGACTTAATCAGTCCTCAGTATCTTCGCCGAAGAATCCGCTTTCGGGACGGATGTCAATCTTCCAGCCTGTGAGCTTTGCAGCAAGGCGGGCATTCTGACCCTTGTTGCCGATAGCAAGAGAAAGCTGACCATCAGGAACAGTTACTCTGCAGCTCTTTGAGCCGTCCTGCGCGAGCTCTACCTTAACAACAGTTGCAGGAGAAAGTGAAGCTGCAATGAACTTCTCGGGGTCCTCATCGTATACGATGATGTCAATCTTCTCTCCACCAAGCTCCTCAACGATGGAATTAACTCTGGCGCCTCTTGTACCGATACAAGCACCAACAGCGTCAACCTCTGCATCGTTGGAAACAACTGCCATCTTTGTTCTGGAGCCTGCCTCACGGGAAATAGACTTAATCTCAACGATTCCGTCGAAAATCTCAGGAACCTCTGTTTCAAACATTTTTCTTACAAAATCAGGGTGTGTACGGGAGATGATAGCTCTGGGGCCTCTGTCGCCAACCTTAACGTCAACAACATATACTCTTACGTGGTCGCCCTCTTCTAAAATCTCGTCGGGAAGCTGTTCGCTCTTGGGGAGCACAACCTCGGTCTTGCCGAACTTCAGTGTTGCGGCACCGGATTTGGGGTCGATTCGCTCAACAGTAGCGGTGAGAATCTCCTTGTACTTGGACTGGAACTCTCTGAGTGCCTGACCCTTCTCGCCGTCACGGATACCGCCGTGGATAACGTTCTTGGAAGCGCTTACTGCGATTCTGCCAAACTTTCTGGGATCAAGGGAAATACCAATCTCCTTGCCTACAGTTGCACGCTTTGAGATAAGCTTTGCATCCTCAAGGGAGATTTCTGTTGCCTCGTCCTCTACCTCAGCAACAACCATTTTCTTAAGCTTAACTGTAAAGGTGTGTTTATCTCTATCCATTACAATTTCTACGTTTTCATTGCCGTAGAGATTCTTGCAAGCAACAACGATAGCCCTCTTGATCTGATCGATCATATACTCTACAGGGATACCCTTTTCTTTTTCAAGCAGCGCAAGAGCCTCAAATAACTCCTTGTTTACCATTTTTGATAACCATTCCTTTCCTTGATGTATAAATATATCTTGTATTATAATAACCTGTTTTGTATGCCTGAATCAGTCGAAATCGTCAAGCTTAATCCAAGCTGCGTCTTTTTTGTTGATTGTTACCTCATTCTCACCTGAGTGGTCGGTGATGGTTACTGTGTCCTTATCGTGGGCTGTGAGCACACCTGAAAAATCCTTGCCCAGTACCTCCATAGGACGGATAAGTCTTACCATAATATCCGCACCAATAAAGCGGTCGAAGTGCTCAGGTCTTGTAAGCTCACGCTCAAGACCCGGGGAGCTTACCTCAAGGATGTAGTAATCCTTGATAGGGTCCAGCTTATCCAGAGGCTCATCAATAGCACGGGACACTGCCTCGCAATCGTCAACAGATACTCCGCCCTCTTTGTCAATGAAAATCCTCAGGTACCACTGGGCACCCTCCTTTACATATCTGACGTCCCAGATATCAACCCCGCAGCTTTCAGCTACAGGCTCAGCAACAGTTCTTACTGCGTCGCACACACTGCTGCCCTTTGATTTATTGTCCTTAGCCAATTAAATCCCTCCTAACAATGAGACAGGAGCGGGTCGCCTTTGACCCACTCCTTACTTTACTACATTATTCAACTGTAAAAAATTATAACACGCAGGCTCTTAAAAAGCAAGTGTTTTACTATGTTTTCGGAACATTGCACTACTTAAAGGTATAAAAAGACACCTTTCATAGGAGCCTTGCTGTAAAACCTCAGTAAAAAAGCCCTGTTTTTGCCTAATTCCAACCAATCCGTTCTCTTAATAGCTTCTAACAAAACACCGCCGCCTCCCAAGCGGGAAGCGGCGGACATCAGTCAGTTTTCTGGTTGTTTAGAAATCACAGATTATATTACTCAGCAACGTATGCATACATGAAGTACTTGTAGCCGAGGGGGCTTACGAAGGAGCCTTCAATGCTTGTGGAGCACATGAACTGATCTGTGTAGTAATAGATGGGGCAAATTGCGCCTGTGGACATGAGGATATCCTCAGCCTGGTGCATAAGCTCGAATCTCTCTGCGGGATCCTTGGAAGCCTTGATCTTTGCGATGATTACATCGAAAGACTCTGCCCATGTGAGGCCGTCCTTACCATCGTAGGAGTAGCCTGCATATGTTGCGTGCTCATCCTTACCAAACTGGCAGTCATTGTTACCGGACTCTGTGAGCCACATGTCAAGGAAGGAAATGGGATCATTGTAGTCTGCGAGCCAGCCGTTACGTGCGAAAGAGTAGTCGCCAGCCTTACGTGTATCAAGGAATGTGTTCCACTCCTGAACCTCGATGTTCATTGTGATACCGTATGTCTCATATACTTCCTTCATGTAAGTAGCGAGCTGCTCGTGAGCTGTACCCTCGTTAGTGATGTAAGTAAGTGTGGGGAAGCCTGTAACTGTGTCGCCGTCAACTGTGAACTTGCCGGAAGACTTAGCAACGTCTGCGAGAAGCTGGATAGCCTCTGCACAGTTTGCCTCGTAGTCAGCAGCGTCTACGCTGAAGTAACCCTTACCGTCGTTAACAGATGCTTTGAACTCTGTTACGCCATCAGCGTCTGTAAGACCCATGGGTACGAATGTGTTAGCGGGAACCTGACCTGCCTTACCGATTTCGGTGCAGATGTAGTTTCTCTCAAGAAGGTGACCAAGAGCCTTACGGATAGAGATCTTCTCTACCTCTGTGAAGTCCTTGAGTGCCTCGTCGTTTACGTTGAAGGATACATAGTATGTACCCAGCTGACCTGTTACCTTGTACTCATCAGGATACTGAGCCTGGATAGCGTCGATCTGATCGTTGGGAACAGAGTCAATGAACAGGTAAGAACCGTTCTGGAAGTTAGCATACAGGGAGCTGTCATCCTCGTTGAAGGGGAAGATGATCTTCTCTGTCTTAACAGCGTCTGCATTGTGGTAGTACTCGTTCTTCTCCATAACCATCTGGCCCTGTGTAAACTCAGTTACTTTGTAGGGACCGTTGCCGATGTATGTAGCAGCGTCGATAGCCCAGGAATCGTTACCCTCAACTACGGACTGCTTAACAGGCATGTATGTGGGGAATGCGAGAAGCTCGTTGAAGTAAGGAACATCGTTTGCAAGAACGATTGTGAGGGACTTGCCGTCCTCAGAAGCTGTAACGTTGAGCTTGCCATCTGCATAACCGTCGATGCAGTCAAACATGTAGCCGTAGTCTGCAGCTGTCTCGGGAGCGATAGCTCTGTTCCAAGCCCATACGAAGTCAGCAGCTGTGAGGTCGGAGCCGTCAGACCACTTAAGGCCGTCCTTGAGCTCGTATGTGTAAGAAACCTTACCGTCCTCTGTCTCTACTGCCTCGGGGAATGCCTTTGCACAGTCGGGAACGAGCTTGAGGGAACCGTCCTCAGCCTGCTCGTAGCCAACGAGACCTGCGAAAGCGTGGATAACATAAGTTGCACCGTCAACTGCAGAGTTGAGTGCGGGGTCGATTGTGTCCGGATAAGGACCAACGCATACTGTCATTTCAGACTTTGCTGTTGTGCCGCCGTTATCAGTACAAGCTGTAAGACCAAGGCAAAGTACCATAACAACTGCAAGAATTAACGCAAGTGACTTTTTCATGGAATTTCCTCCTATAAATTTTGTGTTTTATCTGCAACCAGACAAAACCAGACTGAATATAAATCAACGATAATTGATTTTGAAGTTAAGGGCTCCCTCTCTGAGGGAGGCACGGACGAGCAGTGCTCGTCCCTACGCGTTCTTATAAGTTCCAGCAAGCACAGAAGTGGTCAGGTGCTACCTCTGCAAGAGGTGGCATCTCTTGAGCACACTGCTCTGTTGCTCTGGGACAACGTGTTCTGAAGGGACAGCCGGAAGGCATATTAAGAGGTGAAGGTACGTCGCCCTCGAGAACAATACGCTTGTGATTCTTTGCGTAGTCGGGATCGGGAATGGGAACTGCTGAAAGCAGAGAAATTGAATAAGGATGTGTAGGATGGTTGTAAATCTCGTTAGCGGGACCCATCTCAACAATATGGCCTAAGTACATAACTGCGATTCTGTCAGAGATATGCTTAACAACCAGCAAGTCGTGAGCAATGAACAGATATGTGAGACCCAGCTTCTCCTGAAGCTCCTCGAACATATTGATAATCTGTGCCTGAATGGAAACGTCCAGAGCAGAAACAGGCTCGTCGCAGATGATGCACTTGGGATTAACTGCCAGAGCACGGGCAATACCGATACGCTGACGCTGACCGCCTGAGAACTCATGTGCATAACGGGTAGCATGCTCAGAATTCAGACCTACAGTTTTAAGAAGCTCAGCAATTCTTGCTTCTCTCTCAGCCTTTGTCTTGCAGAGCTTGTGAATATCCAGAGGCTCGCCTACAATATCGGCAACTGTCATTCTGGGGTCAAGGGATGAATAAGGGTCCTGGAAAACCATCTGAACCTTTTTACGCATTTCGTTGACAGCCTTCTTGCCCTTGATAAGCTGACCATCATAGTAAACCTCACCTGAAGTGGGCTCGTAAAGATGCAGAATACTTCTGCCTACTGTGGTCTTACCGCAGCCAGACTCACCAACAAGACCGAGGGTCTCGCCTTCCTTAATAGCAAAGGAAACGCCGTCTACAGCCTTGAGCTTTTTGCTGCCGAAAAGACCTGTGGGAATATTAAAATGCTGTTTGAGGTCGCGGACCTCCAGCAAATATTTGTTTTCGCTCATCGGGACACCTCCTCTGTGGTGTTGTAAAGTGCCTCAATCTCTTCTGTGGACACTCTGCCTGCCTCAATCATAGACTTAACATGATTCCAGCAGCGCACCTGATGTGTGCCACCCTCACAAATGAGTGCGGGGTTTGTTTCAAGACATACCTTCATTGCTGCATCGCAACGGGGTGCAAAGGGACAGCCTGCAGGAAGATTAAGAAGGTCAACTGCAGAACCACCGATGGGCTGAAGCTTTGTGTGCTCATCACTTACTGTGGGGATAGAGCGCATAAGACCGAGAGTATACTCGTGCTTGGGATTATAGAAAATCTCCTCTGCTGTACCCTGCTCACAAACCTGACCTGCGTACATAACGATAACCTCGTCACACATCTCAGCAACAACGCCAAGGTCGTGGGTAATCAGGATAATTGCCATACCTAACTGCTTCTGCAGATCCTTCATCAGATCCAGAATCTGTGCCTGAATTGTAACGTCCAGTGCAGTAGTAGGCTCGTCAGCAATAAGGATATCTGGCTCACAGGCAAGTGCCATAGCGATCATAACTCTCTGACGCATACCGCCTGAGAACTGATGGGGATACTGCTTGATACGTCTTTCGGGCTCGTTTACGCCAACCAGACGGAGCATCTCGATAGCACGCTCTTTAGCCTCTTTCTTGTTACGGTTTGTATGAAGCATAATTGCTTCCATCAGCTGGTCGCCGATTGTAAATACGGGGTTAAGGCTTGTCATGGGGTCCTGGAAAATAATAGAAATCTTGTTTCCGCGGATCTTAGCCATATTCTTTTCTTTGATTCCGACAAGTTCATTGTCCTCAAGGAGGATGCTTCCATCCACAATCTTACCTGTACCTGCAAGAATCTGGAGCACAGAATATGCGGAAACGGATTTACCTGAGCCGGACTCACCAACAATGCCGAGAACTTTACCCTTCTCAACAGTGTAGGTTACGCCGTTAACGGCTTTGACCTCACCTGCAGGTGTGAAGAAGGAGGTCTTAAGATTCTTAACTTGTAATAAGCTCATTGTGTCTCCTCCTTACTTTTTCTGCTTGGGATCGAATGCGTCACGCAGACCGTCACCGAAGAGGTTCAGGCTCAGAACAATTACGCAGATTGTCAGAGCAGGAACCAGAAGTCTGTATACGTCGGAATAAATGTATGAAAGGTTCTCAGATGCAAGAGAGCCCAGAGAAGGCATGGGGATAGAAACACCTAACCCCAGGAAGCTCAGGAAGCTCTCTGTAAAGATTGCATTGGGAATCTGAAGTGCAGTGGAAATAACCATAACACTGATACAGTTGGGAAGCAGGTGCTTGCGGATGATTCGTGCAGGCTTAGCACCCAGAGCCTTAGCTGTGAGGATGAACTCCTGCTGCTTGATAGAGAGAATCTGACCTCTGATAAGACGTGCCATAGATACCCAGTAGAGCAGTGCGAATACTAAGAAAATACTGATCATACCTGTACCCAGCTTCTCAAGGAATGTACCCTCAATAAGAGGCTCCAGAGTCTGCTGGAATACAACAGAGAACAGGATAACCATGAGCATATCAGGCAGAGAGTAGATAATATCTACAATTCTCATCATAATAAGGTCAAGCTTGCCGCCGAAGTAGCCTGAGATTGAACCGTAAAGTGTACCTATAATAAGAACGATGATAGATGCGAAAAGACCAACGGAGAGAGAGATACGTGTACCGTATACAACGCGGATGAAGTAATCTCTTCCCAGGTCATCAGTTCCCAGAATATGAGGGAATACCTTTTCGCCTGCGGCAATCTTTGCCTGCTCGGTTGCACCATACTCCATAGGTCCTAAGCCGTTGTAGCTTGAATCGGGAACTTTACCCTTTTCAGCAACACCAAGCTGCTGGCTGTAGGTGTAGGGATAAACCATAGGAATAACAATAACAGCAACGATAATGAAGATGAGCAGGAATGCACAGGTGATTGCCACCTTGTTCTTCCAGAGTCTTCTCATACCATCTTTGAAGAAGGTAACGCTCTCACGCTCAACTATCTGCTGCTCTTTTTCTGCGGCAGAAGCCTTTTCCCATTTTGACAAATCCAGCTGAAAGCTCAGGGGATTCTTTTTAGGAAAGCTTGAAACATCATTATTTTTCATTTTGAATCCTCCTTAAGACAAGTCTACTCTGGGGTCGAACAGCTTATAAAGAATATCCGACAGGAGCATCATAACAACGACTATAATTGCAAGGAAGATGGTAGTACCCATAATCATGGTATAGTCACGGTTGATAATACTTGATACGAAATATTTGCCGAGTCCGGGAACTGCAAAAATCCTCTCAACAACAAGAGAACCTGTGAGGATGAAGGCAATCATAGGACCTGCGTATGTGATAACGGGAGTAACTGCGTTCTTGAGTGCGTGCTTAAAGAGCACCTTGGAGGGTGCAACACCCTTTGCACGAGCTGTACGGATATAGTCCTGACCCAGAACGTCCAGCATGCTGGAGCGGGTGAGTCGGATAACGTATGCCATGGGATAAAGCATCAGGGATATGATGGGAAGCACCAGACCTGCCGCCGATTGTCCGTTAGCAGGGAACACTCTGGTTTCAACGCACAGAAGCCACAGCAGAAGTGTTGCTACGATAAAGGATGGCATAGCAACAAAGGCAGTAGAAAGCACCATAATGATACGGTCTACTATTTTGTTATGGAACACTGCAGCCAGTGAGCCGAATACAAGTCCAAGAGCAATTGCGCCTGCAGCTGCAATCAGACCCATCTTTGCACTTGTGGCGAAGCCTTCCATGATAACATCTGTTACCATACGTCCGTCCATCTTCATAGAAGGACCGAAGTCAAACTTAACAGCACCCTTAAGATAATTGAGGTACTGCTCACCCAGAGGCTTGTCCAGACCGAACTTTGCATTAAGAGCCGCAAGAGTCTCGGGTGTTACAGACTTTTCACTCATAAAGGGGCCGCCGGGGATAAAGTTCATTATGAAGAAAGTGATAGTGATAACCAGAAAAATGGTAATCACAGCAAGTATGGCTCTCTTCAATATGTAATAGAGAAATTTCTTGTCCATTTTGTTCCCGTTCCTTGTAATAGATTTTCTTAAAATTGCGTACCTGTCGCATTTTTATTTACTCATTATACAAAATTACAGAGAATAATGCTGATATTAACGAGATAATCGTTTTGGAAACTAGATTTTGACAAGTAATAATAGACAAAATACTTTGTCTATATAGAACAACTTGATACTATTTTGACATAAAAATCACCAAAAAATACGATATTTGGTAATGTACAATCCCCCCCACCACAACTTGTGGAAACAATTGCCCTATTTCCTGTTCATATAATACAAAACCGCTGACTTATTACAAATCAGCGGTTATTGATATTATTTATTTTTGCTCAGACGCTCAGGTGCTATAACGGGAAAGCCATCACCTGAAATATTATGCTATTCCGGCAAGGTGTTTTTGTATTGCTGTAGCATCCTTAATATCCACACTGCCGTCACCGTTCATATCTGCATTTATCTTCTGCTGTGTTACAAACAACTGAAGGGACGCCAGATATTTCTGGATTGCAGTAGCATCCTTGATGGTAATTACTCCGTCAAGGTCAGAATCGCCTAAAAGCTGAGATACCTCCTCAAATTTAAATCCGTGTTCATTGGCATACTCTTCTGCCTTGGTGTTTTTATATCCCTTTATTACAAAACCCTCAACAGGAAATTCACTTTCATCATCTGTTTCCTCGTTGTATGAGTAAGTATAGCCGAAAGCAAACTGTCCAATCTCATCCACACTTGCGGGAACAAATACCTCTTTAATTTCAGGGCAATTCTCAAAAGCCCAGTTACCGATAACTTTTACCGAATCAGGAATTTTAACAGATATAATTTTATCATAGCCAAAAAACGCCAAATCGCTAATTGACAAGGTTCCTTCTGCAACCTCAACCTCAGTAAGTTCCTCATATTCACCCTTGTGTCCTATCAAATTTTTGCACAAATACAGCAAACCTTCAGGCTGTGCCTCATACCACGCTGTATCAATAAAATCGTAAGAATACAGTAACACAAACCCCTCAGGAATAGTTATATCCGCAAGATTTGTGCATTCATAGAACAGATAGTTTCCGACACGCTCCACGCTATCGGGAACAACTATCTTTTCTAATGATGAGCATCCGAAAAACGCTCCATCTTCAATAACTGTAACAGTATCAGGAATAACTATCTCAGTTACTTTTTCGCAGTATTCAAAAGCGTATTCTTCTATCAACTCTGTTCCTTCCGGAATGTTTACCACCCCTGTTTTTCCCGCAGGACAAACATAAAGCTCTGTCTGTTCCTTGTTGTAAAGCATGCCGTCAATAGTGGTGTAATATCTGCCGGGCGTAGGATCGATTATAATACTCTTTAAAGAAGAGCACTGGTCAAAGGCTGAATAATCAATTGCTCTTATGTCTTTGGGCAGAGTGATACTTACAACCTCTGTCTGTCCTGCAAAAGCTTTTCCGTTAAGCCTCATTGTGTCCTCTTTAAGTGCAACCTCAGAAGGCGCTGTGCCTTTATAAAGATAAGCAATTCTTCCGAAATATATCATTCCATCAGGCTGTGAATCAAACCACGCTGACCCCTCAAACGCACATGGAGAAAAACTACCCTCACCGTATGCTACCGTAACATCTTTAAGTTGTTCGCAGTACCCGAAAGCATAATCGTCCACATAATCCACAGTTGCAGGAAAACTAACCGAAGAAATCGATGAATACGCAAAAGCACCCTCACCGATATAGCTTACACTTTTAGGAATTGTCATACTGCCGAGATTAAATGCAGACATAAATGCATAAGGAGCAATATAGTCGTAGGATAAATTAATCCAGGTATATTCTCTTGCCGTAGGAAAAGATAGCAACGCCGTTTTCTCTTTATTAAACAATACATTATCCTTAAATGTAAAATACTCGTTCTCACTATCTACATAATAAGTAGTAAACAATCCGCCCGAAAAAGCACCGATTCCAATATGGGAAACATTCTTCGGAATTGTGATAGAACTGATAGCCGTATTCCAGAAAGCAAAATCTGCAATATATTCCAAGGTTGAAGGAAGGTTAATCTTATACAGCTCCGCATTCATAAAGGCTTCTTCACCGATAGCGACTACAGGATAACCTTTGATTTTTTCAGGAATAGTCAGCTCACTTGCAGCACCGCCAGTATACTTTGTAATCATTACAGTATCATCGGTGTACATTTCATACTCGTAAACTCCTGATGTTGCGGCATTTACATTCATTACTCCCATAGAAGAAATCAGCAACACCATCACCATAATGATACACATAAACCTTCTTTTCATACTAAGCACCTCCGCTTGTTTTGTTTGTGTCATTAGACAATTATATAATATCATCCGCTGTTCCCTGTTGTCAACGAGTTTTTCTAAAAGAATAGACTACAATTCTGACATCTTTATTTTAACTCTGTAACAAACAAAAACTCCGACCCTATAAAGAGTCGGAGTCTGCATATATAAATAGTATATATATTATATTATAACGTTCAGCTTATCAGTTACGTCTGGGGCGACGGTTGTCTCTGCCGCCGCGTCCGCCATCTCTGCGGGGTCTGTCAGCGTTTACATCGTTTTCAGGTGTAAGGCCGTCAACCTCGATGAGGACATCACGTCTGGAAAGATTCAGTCTGCCCTTGTCATCAATCTCCATTACTTTAACGCGGATAACATCACCAACGTTTACAACGTCTGTTACCTTGTCAGTACGCTTAACGTCAAGCTGAGAAATGTGAACAAGGCCTTCCTTACCGGGAGCAATCTCAACAAATGCGCCGAAGTCCATAATGCGTGTTACCTTACCAAGGTACATTGCGCCGGGCTCGGGATCGATAGCGATAGTCTCAACAATTGCAAGAGCTCTGCGGCACTTCTCGATGTCGATACCTGATACAAATACCTGACCGTTCTCGCCGTCTTCCTCAATGTCAATCTTAACCTCGCACTGGGCCTGAATCTCCTTGATAACCTTACCGCCCTTACCGATAACCTCAGAAATCTTGTCTGCAGGAATGGTAGTTGTGAGCATCTTGGGAGCATACTTGGAAAGCTCTGCTCTGGGAGCCTCGATAGCCTTGAGCATAACCTCGTCAAGGATGTAGTTACGAGCAACGTGAGTCTTCTCAAGTGCTTCTTTTACCATCTCAGGTGTAAGACCGGAAATCTTCAGGTCCATCTGGATAGCTGTGATGCCGTCATGTGTACCTGCTACCTTGAAGTCCATATCGCCGAAGAAGTCCTCAACGCCCTGAATGTCAACCATTGTCATCCAACGGTCGCCCTCTGTGATAAGACCGCAGGAAATACCTGCAACAGGAGCCTTGATGGGAACACCTGCGTCCATAAGAGCAAGTGTACTGCCGCAAACGGAACCCTGAGAAGTAGAGCCGTTGGAAGAAAGAACCTCAGAAACAAGTCTGATGGAATAGGGGAACTCCTCAACGGAGGGAATTACGGGAACAAGAGCTCTCTCAGCAAGTGCACCGTGACCAATTTCACGTCTGCCGGGACCGCGGCTGGGTCTTGTCTCGCCTACAGAGTAGCTGGGGAAGTTGTAGTGGTGCATATATCTCTTTGTCTCTTCCTCGTCGATACCGTCAAGAAGCTGACCCTCAGCAACAGTACCGAGAGTTGCAATTGTGAGAACCTGTGTCTGACCACGTGTAAAGAGACCTGAGCCGTGAACTCTGGGAAGGAGTGCAACCTCAGAAGCAAGAGGTCTGATATCGTTCATACCTCTACCGTCAACACGCTTCTGGTCATCAAGGAGCCAGCGGCGAACAATGTACTTCTGAGTCTTGTAGAGGCACTCGTCAATCTTTGCCTCAGAGTCGGGATAAATCTCGTCGAACTTAGCATGAACAGCCTCATAGATAGGCTGGAGTCTTGCGTCACGTACAGTCTTGTCGTCTGTATCCATAGCAACCTTGATATCCTCCTCAGAGAATGCCTTGATTGCTTCAAACATCTCAGCGTCAGGCTCGTTTGAGGGATAAGAGAACTTCTCCTTACCAATCTCAGCCTGAATACCCTTGATGAACTCGATAATCTGCTGGTTAGCCTCGTGGCCTGCCATAATTGCGTTATACATAACCTCGTCGCTTACACAGTTAGCGCCTGCCTCAATCATAGCAATACGGCTGTCTGTGGAAGCAACTGTTGTTGCCATTTCAGAAACTTCTCTCTGTGCAGCTGTGGGGTTGATAATATACTCGCCGTCAACATAACCTACGGAAACACCGGAGATAGGACCGTTCCAGGGAATATCGGAAATGGAGATAGCAATAGATGTACCTACCATTGCAACGATTTCGGGCTGGCAGTCAGGGTCAACGGACATTACTGTACATACAACGGAAACGTCGTTTCTCATATCCTTGGGGAAGAGAGGACGGATAGGTCTGTCGATAACACGGCTTGTAAGGATAGCCTTCTCAGAAGGTCTGCCCTCACGCTTTAAGAAGCTGCCGGGGATTTTGCCTACGGAGTAGAGCTTCTCCTCGAAATCTACTGAAAGAGGGAAGAAATCAATACCCTCTCTGGGCTTTGCTGCACCTGTTACAGCAACGTGAACTACGGTCTCACCGTAGCGTACCAGACATGCGCCGTTTGCCAGCTGAGTGGTTTTACCTGTCTCAACAACAAGGGGTCTGCCTGCAAATTCGGTTTCGAAAGTTCTGAATTTGTCGAAAGTCATAACTTTGTTTGCCATAATAAATCCTCCTGTAAAAATTAAAATTTATTTTCACAGGGATTTTCGCTGATTTAGCAATAAAACCAAGGGTCCAAACAAGTAACGGTTAAGCTTTAATCAAAACTTTCAAGCCACCTTGAACCATTCGTTTTACCGCTAAACTTAAGCAATAAAATCCCTGTTATAAACGGAATACAGGGCAAACGGCGAAAATGCCGTCTGCCCCTTTTGTTTGTGATTATTTACGGATGCCGAGTCTTGCGATGATAGAACGGTATCTCTCAATGTCAACCTTTGTCAGGTAAGCGAGAAGAGCTCTTCTCTGACCAACCATCTTAAGGAGACCTCTACGGCTGTGATGATCCTTCTTGTGCTCCTTGAGGTGCTCGGTGAGGTCGTTGATTCTCTTTGTAAGCAGAGCAATCTGTACCTCGGGAGAACCTGTGTCACCCTCGTGGAGTGCATACTCGTTGATAATTGCAATCTTTTCTTCTTTTAGCATTGTGTAAACCACCTTTTTTAAAATATTACCCTCAGACACAGGGAAGGGACGGTGAATCCGCATTGCGGCATACTCCCAAATCCGTGAAAGGGGCGAAAACATCAGTATTATATCACAGATGTTTCAAATTGTAAAGTCTTTTTTACTATACAGAAATATCAATAAATCTCTGTCATATTACCTGATTATTCATCAAGATTCTCAAAAAACTCCTGAAGCTTCTCTTTCTGCTCACCGGTAAGCACCCTATAAAGAGCAAGAAAGGCTTTCTCGTCCCTTGACAGAGTATAGATTTTATCATCACGGGGGTCAAGGATCTTTTCCTCTTTCTCCTCTGTGCTTTCTTCCTCTGAGGGAGCTGAAACATCGCTGACGCGCACAGCAATTCTGCCGTCCTCATCAGGCAGAAGCAGCGCAGGGTCTACATTGAATATAGACGCCAGCTTTTTAAGAGCCTTTAAGTCAGGCTCGGTTGTACCACGCTCATAGTATGCATAGGTTGAACGGTCGATATGCAGAGCATCTGCCACCTGCTGCTGTGTGAGCGTACAGTTGTTTCTGAGAGTCTTAAAAACCATACCCAGTTCCTTTGACATATTACCACCCCATAAATCGTACATATAAAAGTACGTTATACTTCTATTATGCACGTGAATTCTGCCCACGCACGTTTTTGTGAAATCTTCCCACTTAAATTTTGCAAAAAGTTTTTGATGTAATAAAACAAGCGCTTTAACAGAAAGTATTTATTGAATTCGGGTGAAATATGCTGTATAATAATGTATTGTATTTAATAGTCGCTGGTGTAGCTCAGTCGGTAGAGCATCTCACTCGTAATGAGAAGGTCACGTGTTCGAATCACGCCACCAGCTCCAGCAACCAATCCCCGACAGCAAAAATTGTCGGGGATTTCTCTTGTACCTATATACAACAAAAATTTTTAATCAAAATAAACTAAATGCTTCTTCAAAACGTATATATATTGAGAGCTTAAGGGAAATTCTGTAAAATCCGGTAAATTCCCCGACCTTTATGCTCTTAAAATACACTCTTTGGAGGAATTGTAATGATTAAAAGAATTTTTTGTTTTATTCTTATTCTTGTTTCAATTATTTCTTTCAGTACAATCGGCACTTGTGCTGCAAACAACGCCGAAACAAACAAACAAAATATCTACTTTGAAGTTCCCGAAAGCTGGGAAGGTTACAGCAAAGTATACTGCCATGTATGGGAAAAGCAGGGTTCTTCTTTAGCAAGCTGGGAAAGCAAAAAAACTCTGTGTACAAAAACCGACGCAGAGGGAATCTACGCTTTTGATTTGTCAAAACTCGGCGGCATCTCAGAAGATAATCTGTATTTTCTTGTTTTTCACACTGATGTAATCAGACAAAGACACAGAGAGGTACTCTTCAGTACGGACTGTCTGGGTGACACCTTATACTGCACCGACAAAATAATATATACCCCCGAGGGCGAAGATTTTGTAATGGCACACTGGAAAAACCAGGAACCCTCTGTGTACGGGTCTTTTCTTCCACGTTACTGGGGAGATGTTGATTACTCAGGAGAAGTAAACATCAAGGATGCCACCACTGTGCAAAAATTTATTGCAGGTGTTCTTGACAAAGGCACACCCTTGATGCAGGACGCAGACTTTGACTGTGACGGAGTAATAACCATAAAAGACGTCACAGACATACAGAAGTATCTTGCAGGAATCCTGAAACTTCTGCAAATCTGATAACAGTATTTTCGCATTGTTATCTGCAATCTACAATTATAGGGGGGTGGTAATGCCGTGAATAATGAAATTGCAGATATAATCAAAATCTATTCTGCCGACCTGTCACGGCTGTGCACCTCCCTTTGCACCTGCCGTCAGGACGCTGAAGATCTTTTTCAGATAACCTGGGAAAAAGTTCTGAGAGCTTACAAAAAATACGACAACACCAGACCCTTTGACAAATGGCTTTGGACTATATGCGTCAACGCCCACAAAGATATGCTCCGAAATCCATTCCGCAAACACAAGCTGAACTTCAACTCAAATGAAGAAATGGAACAAGTGCTCCACTCCATTCCCGATGCTGACGACAAGCGGGACGACTACATAGCTCTGCATACGGCAATCAGAAAACTCGACCCTAAGAAACGGCAGATTATTGCCCTGTATTACTTCAAAGACTTCACCACTGCTGAACTTTCACAGATACTGGGCATTCCTGAGGGTACAGTCAAGTCCCGTCTGTACAGTGCCAAAGAACAGTTAAGAAAGGAGCTTTTCTATGAATAACAGTACAACCGATAAACTGGATATAATGCTGCAGCAGTATTACGGCAGAGAACAGGAAACTTTTGAGTTCAAAGAAAGCCCCAAAAAAAAGGTTTATCTGCGTTACACCTCCGCCATTGCCGCTGTGCTTGTGATTCTTCTTTGCACAGGACTTCTCATTTACACCTGCATAGAGCCAAAAAACGATTTTGTCATCAATGTTGCCGCTCAGGGAACAGAAGAATTTACAAATCTCAGCGTAAAAACCTTCTACAAAGCCACATTTGACCTGGATTACGCAGGAATCACAAACAAATCAGAAATGCTCACAGCAGGTATCATTGTTGTCAAAGGAGACAACATTGCTGACATACAGGTTGATTCTTTGTATGACGAAGGAGAATTCCTGATGCCCTATGGTCACGATTACTTCCTGTGTCTTGACTCAGACGGCAATATGAAGCCACATTACGGCACAGACTCACGGCTTGTTCTTATCTGCAGTGAAGAGGAATTTACAGAGGAAGAAAAAACATCTTCTATCTGGTATGTGCCTGTTGATAAAAATGGTGAGCCGATAAGTAACAACGAGTATATTGCCGAAGAAAAAGCTGATACTGTACTGATGAAAATTTATTTTAAGGACGGCTCCTGCAATACAAAAAATATATTCATCACCTACACCAACGGCAAAATGAATATTGAAGCGGAATAACCCCCTCACTTTCCCCTGCCCCGATAGTTTAAAACTGTCGGGGATTTTTATTTTCAAAAAAAGGCTTGACATTTGTATACCGCTCGGTATAATGAAAATATCGGAGGTGAGAATATGGTTGACAGCAAGGACAACAAGCAGACACTTATACACTGTGCTTTGGAGCTTTTTTCTAAAAAAGGCTTTGACGGCACCTCAACTGCAGAGATTGTAGAAGCCGCAGGGGTCACCAAGCCCACTATGTACCACTACTTCGGCTCTAAGGAAGGCTTACTTTCTGATGTTCTGAGGCTTTACTACGGCAGATTTCTTGAGGATTTGGAGAAAGCGGTAACCCTGCCTGAGGATATCCCCCTTACCTTCTTCCGACTAGCAAAGGTTTACTTTGACACAGCTCAGGGCAATGTACCCTTCTTCCGCTTCCGTGCAGGGCTTACACTGCGTGACGGCGAGGATACAGCCTACATTGCCGCAAAGAAGTTTATCGACAAGGAAAGCAGTATTATCACCGACTTTTTTAACAAGGCATCACAGTACATCGGCAACATACGAGGCAAGGAAATCCTGTGCACCATAAGCTTTATCGGCACTATCAACGCCACCATCAGCGCCTACCTTCAGACAGGTGATGATGCTCTTATATCAGACGACACTGTCTACCGTCTGCGGCAGCAGTTTTTGTACGGCATTTACTCTTAATGCCTTTTATTATATACACACTATACCAATCAGTATATACAAGGAGATTTTATGAAGAACTTTGAACCCAAAGAATGTATTTTTTATCAGATTTATCCTATCGGATTCTGCGGTGCACCTAAGTTAAACACCGGTGAGCCTGTAGTAAATCGTATTGAGAAAATCAGCAAGTGGATACCCCATATGAAATCAATCGGCATAAACGCTTTGTATCTGGGTCCCATATTTGAATCAGGCTCTCACGGCTACGACACCTACGACTTCCGCCTTATTGACACAAGACTCGGCACAAACGAGGATTTTATCAAGGTTTGCAAAGACCTTAAAGAAGCAGAAATTCATCTGGTGCTGGACGGTGTGTTCAACCACGTAGGCAGGGGCTTCTTTGCTGTTCAGGATGTACTGAAAAATCGTGAACGTTCCCCCTACTGCAGTTGGATTTCGGGACTTCGCTTTGACCAGAACAACAGCTACAACGACAACCTCCACTATGACTCATGGGCAGATCACGAGATTCTTGTAAAGCTGAATCTTAAAAATCCCGATGTAAAGGAATACTTATTATCCGCTGTGGATATGTGGATTGACGAGTTCGGAATTGAGGGCTTGAGACTTGATGCTGCAGATTGTATCGACCACGATTTCTTCAGAGAACTTCGCCGCCGTACAAGGGCAAAGAATCCCGAATTCTGGCTTATGGGCGAGATTACAAACTCCAGCGACTACCGAGTATGGGCAAACGGAGAAATGCTTGACTCTGTTACAAACTACGAGTGCTACAAGGGACTTTACTCCTCAGTAAACTCCAAGAATATGTTTGAGATTGCTCACGGTATTGCAAGGCAGTTCGGTCCATGGGGACTTTACAAGGACATCACCCTGTACAACTTCCTTGATAACCACGATGTAAACCGCATTGTAAATATGATAAACAACAGAAAACATCTGAAGAATCTCTACACACTGATGTACACTATGCCCGGTACTCCCAGTATCTACTACGGCAGTGAGTGGGCTATTGAGGGTAAAAAAGAGCACCACAGCGACGCACCTCTCCGTCCTGCAATCAATGTTGATAATCCCGATATTATCGACAGAGAGCTCCTTGAGCATTTAAAGAAGCTGGCAGAAATCCGCCAAAGCTCCCACGCACTTATGCACGGTACATACGAACAGGTGCAGATTCAGAGCGAGCAGTACGCCTTTGCACGAGTAAGTGACAGAGAAACCGCCGTTGTCTTTATAAACAACGCACCTGAAAGCAAGACAATCTATGCAGACTTCCGAGGCAGACACTTTGAGGTGAATGTCCCTGCATATTCTTCAGAAATTATAAAAATGTAAAAACGAACACCTGCTGAGGTTTGATTGTACCTCAACAGGTGTTCTTTTATGTTAATTAATAATAATTTCTCTGTTTGCGAAGCGCTCAACCTCGATACTATCGTGAGTTACAAGGATAACCGCGTGGTTTCTGAGTATATCAAAAACACGCTGTGACACCTCGGCACGCAAATCCTCATCAAGTCCTGTAAAGGGCTCGTCCAGAAATACAGTGCTGCCCTCACCTGCCAGAGTCCTTGCGATTGAGAGCCGTCGTTTCATACCACCTGAAAGCTCATCCGGATACATATCCTCTGTTCCCTCAAGGGACACAAGCTTTAAAAGTGACTTAGTATCTGCACTACGGTTTACAAAGAGGATATTCTCCTTGACCGTAAGCCATGGCAGAAGTCGGTTCTCCTGAAACAGGAAGTTCACTCCGCCCACTAATTTCACCTTGCCCTTGTCGGGCTTCATAAGTCCTGAGAGTATCATAAGGAGGGTTGTTTTGCCTGCACCCGATACTCCGCGCAAAGCCACAACCTCGCCTGCATTCACCTGTGCGGTTACATTCCTCAGCACCTGTGTATCTCCATAGGATTTATACACATTCTCCGCCTTAACATAGCCGTTATAGACTTTATCCTCTGTACTCTTTGCAGCCTTTTCCTTGATAGAAAAACGCAGTGAAGTATGAGAAAGGAGCTTTACAAAAGCACGTTCAAAGATAATGCTTAGCACAATGACTATCACTGTCCACGCAAACTTACCCTCAGAGTCAAGGGTCACCTTTGCGGTGTTCAGCTGCTGGCCCACAGAGCCTTGGGTGGAGCCTAAAATCTCTGCGGCAATGCCTGATTTCCACGCAAGTCCCAGTGCTGTAGAAGCACCTGCAATAAAGTAGGAATACACAGATGGAACATAGATATAAAGAAGCTTTGAGAAAAAGCCCACAGAAAAGCTGTCTGACATCTGCAGAAGCTTTTTGTCCGTATTCTTTATCCCCTCATAAGTATTACCCCAGATTATGGGAAAGACCATAAGCCCCACTATAAAAAGCGGCACAGCCTGATTTGTCACCCATACGATTATGATAACCGTCATAGATGCCACAGGAGTAGCACGGGCAATGCTGATTACAGGCTTCATCAGGTCATACATAAAGCCTGAGGCATATGTAATTCCTGCAAGGAGAAGTCCAAGGACTATTCCGCACATATATCCAAGGAGAATCCTGCCTACAGAGGAGGCTGTTATCACCCAGAAGTCACCTGTGAACAGAAGCTCCCAGACTCTCTTTGCAACACCCAAAGGGGATGGAATAATAACATCCATCCCCACAAAGGTGTAAACTATCTGCCATACTCCTATCCAGAAGGCAAAGACCCCTACGGATATGAGTATTCTTTTTATAATCTCCTTGGGAGATTTCTTTTGATTTTCTTTTTTCTTCTTATCAGTCGATATCCTTGTAGATATAGTAGAAGTCCTCATTGGGCAGTTTACCTCCTACGGATGCAGGATTTGCGTCAAAGAGCACCTGCAGGTTGTCCTTTGTAAGAGTCATCATCTCATTACCTGTGATAAAGGTAATATAGCTGTTGGGGATTGCTTTTTTGGCAAGGGGAGCCTTGGGAATAATGCCTGCGTCAACAATCATCTGTGCAGCCTCATCAGTTGCAGTGTTGATAAATTCTACGGAATCCGCATACTCGTCAAGGAAGTCGTTCACCTCGCCTGCATAGCTATTAACAAACTCAGTGCGTGCAATTACACAGCCCTGCACAAGCTTGGTGCCGTACTTTGCCTCCCACTCCTTGGTAAGGTCAAGAGCCACCTTTACATCTGCGTTCTGTGCAGTTGCAGAGGTTACATTAGGCTCGGGCAGAAGTGCGATATCTGCCTGACCTGCAACAACAAGAGAAGCAACGTCGCTGTGCTCTGACTTATACTCAACTGTCACATCCTCGCCAACAGTAAGACCGCTGTCTGTAAGAAGCTTGTTGAGGATATATTCGGGAGTTGCACCCTGACCTGCAGAAACAATAGTCTTGCCTCTCAGGTCCTCGATAGTGTTGATTTCAACGCCGTTCGTTACAATATAGGTAACGCCCAAAGTGTTGAGAGCAAGGAGTCTTACTCCGCCGTTTGTCCTGTTGTAAAGTACAGAAGCAAGGTTTACGGGGCAAGCGGCAACATCTGCATCGCCGTTGATGATTGCTGCTGTAATCTCCTCAGGTGCAGAAACAACTGTGAAGTTGTAATCCTTATCTGTCTCATCGCTTTCATCTGCGATAAGCTCTGCCATACCCATACCTGTGGGTCCCTTGAGTGTATAAACATTTAAGGCTGTACCCTCTGGCAGTTTGTTGTTATCAGGTGCTTTCTGAGCAGTTGTAGGTGCTGCAGTTGCATCAGGTGCAGTTGTGGTTGTGCCCTGAGAGCCCCCTGTGCATGCTGCCATTGAAAGCATCAGTACTAAAGCTAAAAGTATTGATAAAATTGAAACTGTTCTTTTCATATACAGAACCTCCTCTTGATTTTTCATATATATTATAATACAATAAACACATAATCTGTGTTGCCATGGCAACGCAATTGCTGTTTTGGAGAATACAAAATGAAAAAATACTACGAAATATTAAAAAATAGCCAGCCTTTCTTGGGATTCTCCGAAGAAGAGCTGGACTCTGTACTTTCCTTTATGGGAATCTCCCCTGTGAATTTTCCAAAAGGAAGCACAGTTTTTAATCAGGGCGAACTCATTACCCGCTCCGGAATTCTCCTTGAGGGAAGCATAATTGCAGAGAGTGTGTCCTACTCAGGTGTGAGGAGAGTTATGCAGACCCTTGTTCCAGGAGATTTGTTCGGTGATGTGCTGATGTATTCGGAAAACCAACCCACCCCTGTAACCACCTTGGTGAAAGAGGACTCAAAGGTTTTGCTCATAGATGTTACAGAGCTGATGGAAAAAGCCTGCAATCCCTTATGCAGACGGGTGCTCATCAATATCCTGCATGGTCTGGCTGACAAGTTCTGGACTCTCAACAGGAAAATCGCCTATCTGTCCTGCAAGGAAATGCGGACAAAAATCGCAATGTTTCTGATGGATATGCAAAAGCGGTATTCATCCCTGACCTTTATAGTAGAGTATTCCAGAGAAGAGCTTGCCTCCCTGCTGGGTGTAAACCGCACTGCCCTCTCAAGAGAGTTGAGCCGAATGCAATCAGATGGACTTATAACCTACTACAAAAGCTCCTTTAAGATTGAAAACCTACAACTTCTTAAGGAATGTTTATAAAACAGGAGGTATATTCATGAAAAAACAAAATAAAGTATTAATTATAATTACCTGCGCTTTGGTAGCAATAATGGCAGGTGTACTCATAAGCGGTATAATATGCAACAAAGTGCTTGAGCTGAATACATACACGGTTGCAAGCAGCGACCTGCCTGAAAGCTTTGAGGGCTTCAGGGTTGCCCATATATCCGACCTGCACAACGAGGAGTTTGGTAAGGACAATGAAAAGCTCCTGAGTATGATAGAAAAAGCAAATCCCGATATCATTGCCATCACAGGCGATATTGTGGACTGCCATCGGACAGACACAGATGTTGCTTTGAGCTTTGTAAAGGAGGCTATGGAAATTGCACCCTGCTATTATGTAGCAGGCAACCACGAATCCCGTGTGCCTGAGGATTTTCAGAAGCTCCTCTCAGGCTTTGAATGTTTGGGGGTCAGGGTGCTTCGTAACGAAAGCATTGAGTTTACCAAAGGCGAGGAATCAATAACAATTCTGGGTGTTGATGACCCTGACTTTTCAGAGATGAGTTTCTTTGATATTCAAGATGCGGTAATGGACAAACAGCTCTCAGAAATCACACCAGAAAACACAGATAAGTTTACACTCCTCCTCTCCCACCGCCCTGAGCTTTTTGAGGTTTACAAAGAAAACAGCATCGACCTTGTACTCTCCGGTCATGCTCACGGCGGACAGTTCCGACTGCCCTTTGTTGGGGGACTGTATGCCCCACATCAGGGGATTCTGCCTGAATATGACAGCGGACTCTACACCGAAGGTAACACAAACCTGATAGTCAGCCGCGGATTGGGCAACTCCCTGTTCCCTCTAAGACTTTTCAACCCACCTGAAGTTATTCTTGTGGAGCTGACTCAGGGATAAATAATCAACCGCCGCAATTATTAATACATATTAATTCATTACAAAACCCCCGACAGGATTCTGTCGGGGGTTTTATCATTCTGAAGTGTTATCGGATATTCAGTTTTAAAGCATTATGCCTTTGTAACCTCACAAGGCTCAGAGTATACAACACGGAGAACGCCGCTATCGTCTCTGTACTGTACAAAGCTCTTTGCTATCCATGTATCACCATACTGAACGTTGGGCATTGTAATAGAATAGCTGCCTGTGTTGCTGTTCTTGATAGAAGGTACAAACTGAAGTACATTCTTGTCAATTGTTCCAACACCGAAGGTAGATGAATTGTAATTTTCCTTCTTAACAAGGAGCACACCTCTGTTTATGACATCATAACCGGTGTGTGATGTATCCCATGAGAAGAATACTGTGTTAGCATCACCCAGAGTTGTTGCATCAATATCAACAGTGGAGATTATGCTGTAGTCAACGGTTGCATTCTTGGCAACATAAACAGCAGTAAGCTCTGTGTTCTTGTGGGGATAGAACTTATACTCGGTGTCATAGCTTACGATTCTTCCCTGTTCATCCATCCAGTAAGCAAAGCGTGTACGGGATGTTGCGTCGTCAGCCTTAACAACTGTTGCCTTATAGGCTGCAAGCTGACCGTCAACTCCGCCGCCGCCGGAGCTCAGGATAGAACCACCGTATACGAGCACCTTGAAGTATACGTTCTTCACGTTCCACTTGGTTGTAACTGTGATATCCTCGCCTGCCTGAAGTTTCTGAATAAATTCAGCATCAGTAATATCCCAACCTGCGAACTCATAACCGGGATAATTGGGAACTGCAGGATAAGTAATAATATCGTCTGCTCCGTAGTACTGGATATCAATAATCTGGTTAGTCTTGTTGTTCTTGAAGGTTACAAGACTCTTGTTTACTACATCAACCGCATACATTGCAACGAATACATCGTTACCTGATGTATAGAAGCTGTAGGTTGAGTTTGTTGACACAATCTCACCTGTCTTAGCATTTACCCAACCGATAAATTTGTTATCACTGTTGTTTATTGCCTTGACTATGATGTACTTACCAAAGTCAATACTGGGATTTACATACTCAGTACCAACAGGTCTTGAGGCACCCTCATCAACACTCAACTCAATATTGCTACCGCCTGAGGACTTAAGCTCAAGGTATCCAATTGTACCTGCTGTTGTAGCAGTCTCTGTATACTGAGCTATAACTGTGATATTGCCGGTGATGTTGCTGAAATCTTTATCCCAACCTGAGAATGAGTAGGTGTACCATACATCAGCAGGTCTTATGGGATTTGCGGGTGCTGTAGCAGAGAAGCCATCCTTAACTTCCTGAGTCTCTATAACCTTGCCGTCATAGTCTACGAAAGTTACTGTGTGGTAGGTTCTGTATGCTCCCTCAACTGACTCCTTCTCGGGGAGAACACCTGCATTCATACGAGTCTGTGAGCTGGATGTTGTGACATAACCGGGGAAGTCACCCTGCTTATCGCGGAGAGGCTCGTAGTTTGCAAAGGTAAGTGTGCTGTTGATATCCCAGTTCCACTGCTTGATGGCATTAGACCACATACGCTCACGGAGGCTGTAAATGCCACCGCTGGTACTTGCGTACTTGGTGTTATCATTAACACCGTTCCACATCTCTACCTCTGTGTTAAGACCTGCGTAGTCACACCAAACCATGAAGTATCCGCTGGCAAGCTGGTCGCCTGAGTAGTAGTGGGTGTAGTTCTGATCAATTTCAGAGAATCTTGTGGGATTCCACTCGTTGTAGATTCTATCCTCTGTATTACGAGAGAAAGACCACCATGTGTTGTTGGGATGACGGGCATCCATGCCCCAGATACCATTATTCGTATAGCTGGGATCATTAAAGATACGCAGAACGTAATATGTCCAGTTCTGAACACCGCTGTGCATTACTCTGCCCTGGTCAACCCAGTAGGTTGATCTCTGGATATCAGATGACAAAGTATTAACGGTGGGAGCATCCCAGTAAACTATCTCGATGTTGGAAGCAAGATTGGGAACAGTTCTGTCTGCAGCGTTTATGTACTTGCTTCTGTCGAGGAAGTCGTTATACATACGTACTGTATAACCCATGCTGTTAAGCTTGCTGTTTACGCTGTTGACATAGTCAACGAAGTCTGCGTAATCCCATCTGTCACTACTGTTCAGACCAACCTCGTCACCACAGATATTGAACTTGGTTGAACCTGCATATTCACGGAAGAATGCTGCAATATCAGTATACATAGCAAGTGCAAATCTCTGAACGTTTGCATTGCTCAGATCAAGTACTGCGTAATCGTAGGTGTTTGTTGTACGGTAGTTGATTCTGTCGGGAAGTGTGTAGGTGGTGCCATTATACTTGAAGTTCTTGATAGAGGTGTTGCCACCCTTTACAAGATCATCGTAGTGCTTTGTCATCCAACCTACATGAGCAGGGGTATCAAAGGAAGGAATAATCTCGATGTGATATTCCTTAGCAGCATTACAAATCTCTACAAGCTCTTCTGCTGTGAGATACTTGCCGGAATCAGCATCGGGACAGTTATAACACCAGGGTTGGAGCATACTGCCTACTGCCCAGGAGAAGTCGTTACCTGTATTGCCATCCGCTGCAGGATAATATGTATTATCCCATATATCGGAACGGAAGCCGCCGTCTTCTGCAAGGTGAAGCTCAAGCGCATTGTAGCCCATCCAGGACATCTCTGCAATATAGTTACAGATAAAGTCCTTAGAGAGATACTTTCTTGCAATATCAAGGTGAACTGTACGCTCCTTGGTATCGGGAGCATCTGTAATTGTGAAGCCCTTGATTGCGTTTTTCTCTGCTGCACGGAAGTGCTTCTGGAGAGTGTTAAGACCGTAGAGCATACCGTCTGAATTTCTTGAATACAGCTTTGCTCTGTCTGTAACCACCAGCTTAAAGCCTTCATCGCCATAATAACAATCTGGATCTATATATACAAGGATGTCACCCTTCTCAGCATACTTTTCAAGGCCCCAGACAACATCCATATCACAGCCGCCCCATTTAAGACTGCTGTCATTAGCGTCTGCTGCAAACTGCTGCTGAACAAGCTTTGCTGTATCCAGAACATCCTGTGCAGGTGCAATGGACTCGCTTTCGGTTACAATGAAAATCTTGCTGTCTTCTGTGATAGCAAAGTTAGCTGAAGAGTTCGGTGTAAACAAGTCATACAGATCACCCATAGAGCTTGTGTCATTGCCAACGATTACTTCACCTGTGCCTGAATTATCTGCGATAGTTGCAACGGGAGCTGTCATATGGTTAAGCATACCAATGAAATCTACAAACTTGGATGTAGCCAGAGTGTTGCCGTAGCTGTCAACAATTGTGTTGCCAATCTCCTCACCGTAGATAACGTCAGGAACCTCGGTCTCGTTGAGTGTCAGAATCTCAAGTCCCTTGTGCTTAAGGCTTGTATATGAAGCCATACCTGTGGGATTGGTATCTGCTACTCTGAGCATAACCTGATATCTGTCGTTTACCTCATCGTAGGGGCACTCTGTGTAAGGAATTGTAAAGTACTGCTCTGATGAAGAAACAATAGTTGTAAGTGTCTTCCATACAAGCTCGCCGTCAGTGTCAACTGCACCGTACTGAATCTCAGCAAGAAGCTTACCTGTATTCTCTGAGCCGATGAAGCTGCCGTAGTCAAGTGCACGTACAGCAATCTGCATATTGGCTGCTTCCTTGTCTGTTTCTGTTACGTAGAAAGCAAGAGCAGATTTCTCGGCATCTGTGGACTCAATCATGTAAACCTCGTTGTTAGGACCTGCAAGCAGGTAGTCGTTAACGCTGTTTACGGTGTTGTTAGTCCAGATTGTGTTGTGGTCGCCGGGAACCACGTTGTTACGGTTTTCAGTCCAGGTGTTTGTACCGCCTGATACTGAGAGGCCTTCTGTATCGTCATACTTGATTGAAAATGCCTTTCTGTCAGCAATAAGGTTTCTTATCTCAGTAAAGGTTGAACCATTTTCTGTGTCGATGTAAGCATCGTGCTTACCATTTTCAACAGCCTCTTTGCCGTAAATCTCAATCTCGTCTACCATAACCCAAGTGCTGTTGTTTTCGCCGGGACCGAACTCAAATCTGATGTATTGAGCCTCAAATGTAGAGACGGTATCCCTAAGCCACTCAGCCCAGTATGTTACATTATCATCTTGATCTACGTTGAGGTTACCGGCAAACTGGAACTGCCCATCGGGAGAGTTTGAATAGTAAACCTTAATCCAGCTCGGATTACCGATATCTGCGTCAGCATATGTAGAGCATACGTGTGCTCTCAGATTGTCGATGCGGTAAACAGCTCCAAGGTCAATCTTCATAATACCCCGGCCATCGCTTTCAACGTTTCCGCCTTCTGCATTCTTGAATCCGAACCAAGGACCGGCTGTCCAGTCATTACCTGTTACATATATGCCGTCTGCCGGTTCTGCAAGGTGTTCATCAAAAGCAGCACTAACAGAGATCGGAGTATCTAAGGTAAGTAACTGACGTGAATCTTCGCCGCTGTTGCTGTTAATAGGCTGATAAATACGTACGCCGTCAATGCACAGATAAGAGTTTGCAACAGGAGGAGCCTGTGTAAAGTCTGTCCAATTGGAGAAATCGTATACCGGAACACCTGAAAGCTCTACGGTGTATTTGCCGTACGCAAGTCCGCTGACTCTGATAAGAGGAACAGAAACGATAGACTCCGTACCGCCGTTAGCGCCGTTATCATACTCTGTAATAGCGATAATTCTCTTAACCTGATTTCCGCTTTCATCATATACGGTTGCTACGAGTGTACCGGATTCAACTGCATGAGTATGACCGATAATCTCAAAGCCTGTACCTGAGAAATCGAAGGTTGCAAATGTGTTTGTCTCGTTAATAACTACATCAGTCAGAGATCCACCTGTCATCTCGTCGTTTTCAGAGCCCTGATATGTGCTGTCGTTTCCGTACTGCTGATTCTGGTCAATGCTCTGAGTCAGGCTGCCTGAACCTGATGTATAGTGTGTGATAACGTTCTTTGTATCTTCCTTATCGGTGTACTTGATACCTGCAAAATCATCCTCGTAGTAAACTACGGATGCAGGTAACACTGTAATCTTCTTGAGCATCTGTACTTCTTTACCGATGTTGATTTCATTACCCAGAGTTGTGGGTACTGCATCATTTTCATGAAGTGTGAGTGCAAGCCACAGGCTGTACTCATAATCCATAAAGTCGATAGGTGTGAAGCTGAAGCCCTCTGTCTCTGCGTTCATACCGTAGGATACAGAAGCTGTTGTCTTTGAAGCGGGAGCGACTATCACAGGAGCCTGACCTGATGATTCTACGCTTGCTTCGTTGTTTTCGTTGATAACAATCGTATTAGTTACCAGAGGTGTAATGCCAAGGTCAGCTGTCTGAGTACCGCTGCCTGTATTAACAATAGCATTTACTGCGTAACTGGGAATTGTAGCTGTGTAATAACCATCAGCATCCTTATCAGTAACATCATCTCCGGGCCAGCCGCAGTTTGTGTCGCCGTTCCAATAATACAGCTTTACTGTATCTCCCCACCAACTGGGCACGGAAATGCGAATCCTTGTTACATCAGTGTTTGCATTGTTATTCTCGTCTACTACAAACTTGTTGTCTCCTTCTACATTAAGAGCAAGGTTCTGAGTCTGTCTGCTGCCGTCAGCTGTTGTAATAATAACATGTGTTGCATAAGCAGGAACCTCGCTTGTATAGTCTGCAGGGCCGGTTTGTGTACCTCTTGTACCGGGCCAATCTGCTCCAACGAACTTGTTGTTTTCGCTGTTGAAATAATAGAAGTATGCATCGCCCCAACCATCGGGAACTGTTGCCTCAACGCTAATATTACTGCTTGCCAGAGGATTAACATTAATCCATGTCTCGATACCTGTTGCAACGTCAATATTCTCTGTCTGTCTGTAGTTACCGTCACTTACAACTACATGTTCAGTATCAGCAGGAACTTCCAGAGAATATGTGTCTGTTGCATCGTCTCTGGTCATCTGGATACCGGGCCACTTAAGACCTGTTGAGCTACCGTTGCTGTGCCAGTAATAAAGGTAAGCATCTTCCCAGTTTGAGGGAACTGCTACATGCATTAATACAGTTTCCTCGGTTGTTGTGATTGTAGCATCATAATACTCGGGATTTTGTCCCATACTATCTTCTGTAGGCTGGTTAAGTACACTAATCCATGATTCCTTACCTGCAGAAATTTTCTGATTAACAGTCTGCTTGCGGGCATCTGTTATTTTCTCATCACCGTTATTAATGATAACGTCTGTAATATCGCCGGGGATAACCAGAGTGTAATAGCCGTCCTTATCCACAGACTCAATCTTTGTACCGGGCCATGACTCAACGCCGTTACCGAATGCATCCCAACAATAGACGTAAACATCGCCCCAACCATCGGGAACTGTTGCGTGGATAATACCGTCTGTTGTCTTATACTCAATAGTTGCAACAAACTTGTCCTCGGAGTTGAGTGTACCGTCTGTCTCAAACCATACCTCTTCGCCGGGGGTGACATCAAGGTTGATGGACTGGTTTGTACCGTTGCTGATAATGATATGGGGAACGTTACCGGGAATGGAAAGGTTAAAGTTACCGTGGCTGGTCTGATTCATGGCTTCACCGGGCCATACGTTGTTTGTGCCGTTATCATACCAGTAGTAGAGGTAAAGGTTATCCCATGAAACAGGAACTTCGGCGTGAACAAGAGTTGTACCTGAGTCAGTCAGTGAATACATACCTGAATACTCGTTATAGGTAATCTCTTTACCTGTTTCGGGAATGTTCATATTGAATGTATAGAAGCCGTCTGCCTTACCGTCCTTGCCGTTTGCATAAATATTGTTATGCTCGTCAAGCTCCATAGGAGTAAAGTCTATGCGGTTGTAATTGTCTTTCAGGTCAGACACCTTCATATAGGAGCCGCCTGTGGTATTGATGCCCATAAGCTTGGAATCAACACCGCTCAT
>JAZSLX010000024.1:0-4625 GCA_045535605.1 Ruminococcus sp. | reverse complement strand
CTATTACTCAGGGAATATCTGTTGAGGGCGGACTTTTCGTTCCCGAATCAATTCCCCAGCTTACTTTTGATGAGCTTAAGGCTATCGGTGATATGAAGTATGCCGACAGAGCCGCTTATGTTTTCTCAAAGTTCCTGACAGATTTCACAGAGGCTGAAATCCATTACTGTACTGATAATGCCTATTCCACAAAGAATTTCGAAACAGAGAGTATTGCGGAAATAGCGCATCTCTTTGACGGTACATATATGCTGGAGCTTTGGCACGGTCCCACCTGCGCATTCAAGGATATGGCTCTCCAGATACTCCCATATTTCCTCACAACATCTGCAAAGAAGATAAACCTCGATAAGAAAATCGTTATCCTCGTTGCTACATCAGGAGATACAGGAAAGGCTGCTCTTGAAGGCTTCAAGGACGTTGAGGGTACATCTATCCTTGTATTCTATCCCGAGGACGGCGTAAGTCCTATGCAGAAGCGCCAGATGAAAACTCAGGAGGGTGGAAATGTCGGCGTATGCGCTATCAAGGGTAATTTCGACGACTGCCAGAACGGTGTTAAGGCTATTTTCACCGATAATGATGTAAAGGCAGCTCTTGACTCAAAGGGAATGATTTTCTCATCTGCAAACTCTATCAACTGGGGCAGACTTGTTCCTCAGGTTGTATATTATGTTTCTTCATATGCTGAGCTTGTAAAGAGCGAGGAAATTGAGCTTGGCGAGAAGATAAATATTGTTGTTCCCACAGGTAATTTCGGAAATATCCTTGCTGCTTACTACGCAAAGCATATGGGTGTTCCTGTAAACAAGCTTATCTGTGCTTCAAATATCAACAACGTACTCACAGATTTCATAAACACAGGCGTCTATGACAGAAACCGTCAGTTCTATGCAACTGTATCTCCTTCTATGGATATCCTTATTTCAAGCAATCTTGAAAGACTTCTCTACCTTATGACAGACAGAAATGACGCTGTTATAAATGAGTGGTTCGGAAAGCTTGCTTCCGAGGGCAAGTATGAGGTTACTGCTGACGTCAAGGCAAAGCTCAACGAGGAATTCTTCGGCGGCTTCTGCGACGATGAGCAGACAAAGGCTACAATTCACGATATCTACGAGAAGTATTCCTACACCTGCGATACTCACACAGCTGTTGCAGTAAAGGTATACAACGACTACAAGGCAGCTACAGGCGATGAAACAAAGACTGTTATTGCTTCAACTGCAAGCCCCTATAAGTTCTCTGCAGCTGTTCTTGAAGCTCTCGAAAACGGCAGCTCCGACATTGATGAGTACGCTAAGGTTGACCGTATTGCAGAGCTTTCAGATATTCCTGTACCTGCTGCACTTGCTGACCTTAAAAACAAGCCTGAGCGCTTTACTGATGTGATCGACAAGACAGAGCAGAAGGCTTACGTCCTCAATACTCTTGGTCTCTGATGAGCTTATATGTTATCGGGGATCTGCATTTATGCTTTTGCGATCCTTCAAAGACAATGAGTATATTTGCCGGCTGGAACGATTATCAGGAAAAAATCGAGAAAAACTGGCTTAATATCGTCAAAGCTGAGGATACGGTCGTGCTGGCAGGAGATACATCCTGGGGTATGTCGCTGCAGCAGGCTGCGCCCGATTTCGAGTTTATCCACAGACTCCCGGGGAAAAAAATCGTACTGAAAGGCAACCACGATTACTGGTGGACCACAATGAAGAAAATGGAGGATTTCTTTTCTGTAAACGGATTTGACTCCATAAATATACTTCATAACAATCACTATCAGTACGGCGAATACGGCATATGCGGCACAAGAGGCTGGGTTAATATGCCCGGTGAGGTTCAGGATGAAAAGGTGCTTCGCCGTGAGGTTCAGCGCCTTGAAGCTTCGGTGAAATCTGCCATAGCGGCAGGTCTTGAGCCAATGGTATTTATGCACTATCCGCCGATTTTCGGCTCGAATTTCAACTATGATATACTTGAAGTTCTGTACCGTTACAATATCAAGGATTGCTATTACGGGCATATTCACGGACATTCCGCCCATGGATTATGTGTTACTAACACCTACGACGACGTAAATTTTCACTTGATATCGGGTGATTATTTACAGTTTGTTCCGGAAAAGGTGTTGTAAAATTGTGAAATAGGTAGAAGTATTCAATTATTGTAGAAATCTATTTCAAAATATGGTATAATGTTTAGGTATTCTTTAAGATGTAGAAAGTGCATCTGTATAAAAGAGCTTATATATATTTAATGGAGGATCATTATGTTAAAGTCATCAAACAAAACCGATGTGAACACAACGGAGCTGATTATCAATATCGACGCAGAAACCTTTGAGGCTGCTGTTGAGGGCGAGTATCAGCGTCAGAAGAAGAATATCCAGATCAACGGCTTCAGAAAGGGCAAGGTTTCAAGAAAGCTTGCTGAAAAGACTTTCGGTGAAGGCGCATTCTATGAGGGCGCTATCAACAGCCTTCTCGGTCCCGAGATTGATGCTGCTATCGCTCAGGAAAATCTCACCCTCGTTGACAGACCTAACGTTGAGGTTACATCTATTGATAAGGAAACAGGCGTTGAGATCAAGGTTATCTGCATAACAAAGCCTGAAATTGAGATTTCTGACTACAAGGGCATAAAGGCTGCTAAGAAGGTCAATGATATTACAGACGCTGATATAGACAAGCAGATTGATATCATCAGAAAGAAGAACGCTCGTATTATATCTGTTGAGGACAGACCTGCTCAGATGGGCGACGAGGTAACAATTGATTTCGAGGGCTTCTTCGGCGATGAGGCATTTGAAGGCGGCAAGGGTGAAAATCACCCCCTCGTACTTGGCAGCGGTCAGTTTATCCCCGGCTTTGAGGAGCAGGTTGCAGGTCACAATGTGGGCGATGAGTTCGACGTTGTTGTAACTTTCCCTGAGGACTATCAGATGACAGACTATGCAGGCAAGGAAGCTGTATTCAAGACAAAGATCAACGCTATCACATTTGAGGAGCTTCCCGAAATTGATGATGAGCTTGTCAAGGACGCTACAGAGTTTGACTCAGTTGATGAGTACAAGGCTGATATCCGTTCACAGCTTGAGAGCGCTGCTGTAAAGCAGGCAGACGCTGCTTTCGAGGGTGCAGTTCTTGAAGCACTTATTGCTAAGGTTGATTCACCTATCCCTAACTGTATGTATGAGCAGAGAATTGACGAAATCGTTGCTTCATTCGAGCGTCAGCTCCAGCAGCAGGGTATGAGCCTCAAGCTTTACTGCCAGTACACAGGTATGGACGAGCAGTCTATCAGAGATACATACAGAGATCGCGCTGAGAGCGAGGTTAAGCTCAGACTTGCTCTTGAAAAGATTGCAGAGCTTGAAAATCTTGAAGTTTCTGAGGAAGAAATCGAGAACGGTCTCGGTGAAATCGCAGCTGCAAACAATATGGACGTTGCAACTGTAAGAAGATTTATTTCTGTTCCTGAATATGCAGCTGATATGAAGGTTCAGAAGGCTGTAGAGCTTGTTAAGGAAAATGCAGTAGTTGATAATTCCGAAGCAGAGGAAGCTGCTGAATAATTATACATTACATATCGTTGTCCCGTTGTATACGGGACAATGGTTTTATTAAGATATTTCGACAAAATACGAGAAAGGGCGATGAATTATGAGTTTTATTCCTTATGTTGTTGAACAGACAAGCCGCGGAGAGCGTTCATATGATATTTTCTCCCGACTTCTGAATGACAGAATTATTATGCTTTCAGACCAGGTTAATGACGCTACTGCAAGCCTTGTTGTTGCACAGCTTCTTTTCCTTGAAAGTCAGGATGCAGAAAAGGACATTTCGCTGTATATCAATTCACCCGGCGGCTCTATCACCGCAGGAATGGCAATATACGATACAATGCAGTATATCAAGTGCGATGTTTCAACGATATGCATCGGAATGGCTGCGTCAATGGGAGCATTTCTCCTTGCTGCAGGAGCAAAGGGCAAGCGTTTTGCACTTCCCAACAGCGAAATCATGATACATCAGCCTCTTATTTCAGGCGGTCTGGGCGGTCAGTGTACAGATATCAAGATACATTCCGACCACCTGCTCAGGACACGTCAGAAGATGAACGAGCTGCTTGCCAAGAATACAGGAAAATCAATTGAGCAGGTTGAAATTGATACTGAGCGTGATAACTATATGACAGCTCAGGAGGCTCTTGCATACGGAATTATTGATAAGGTTATTGAGAAAAGGTAGGGACTTCGATGGCAGAATTCAAGGTTTGTAATTTTTGCGGACGAGGAGAAAACAGCACAGGTGCAATGTTCTCGGCAGGTACATCGAATATTTGTGACGAATGTATTATATACTGCTATGAGCAGCTTGTTGGCCCCGAGCTTATGAAGGCAAGGCGCAAGGAGGGAGTTAGCAGCAGAATGTCTGCATCATCCGGAATTACGCTGATGAAGCCTATGGAGATAAAGGCATATCTTGATGATTATGTTATCGGGCAGGACGAAGCGAAAATTTCTCTTGCTGTTGCCGTATATAACCACTATAAGCGTATACTGAGTCAGGAAAAGAAGTCAGCAAATACCAAGGATGACGGTGTTGAGCTTCAGAAGAGCAATG
>JAZSLX010000096.1:0-35286 GCA_045535605.1 Ruminococcus sp. | reverse complement strand
CTGAGCTTTTTCCTTCATGTAGCCAATTGCTTCCTCAGGAGGAAGAACCTTTGCAAGTGAGAAGAAAGCAGACTGAAGAACTGTATTTGTACGCTTACCCAGACCAATCTGAGCAGCAATGTCAATAGCGTTAACTGTGTAGAGCTGAATGTTGTTCTGTGCAATGTATCTCTTGGATGCTGCGTCGAGCTTATCGGAAAGCTCCTGCGCAGACCACTGGCAGTTGATAAGGAATACGCCGCCGGGCTTAACATCCTGTACCATCTTGAAGCCCTTCTCTACATAAGAGGGGTTGTGGCAAGCAACGAAGTCAGCCTTGTTGATGTAGTAGGGAGACTTGATGGGCTTGTCGCCAAAACGCAGGTGGGAGATTGTGATACCGCCTGTCTTCTTAGAGTCATACTGGAAGTAAGCCTGAACGAACTTGTCTGTATGATCACCGATAATCTTGATGGAGTCTTTGTTAGCACCAACAGTACCATCACCACCGAGACCCCAGAACTTACAAGCTGTGGTGCCTTCAGGAGCGGTAGCAGGATTTTCTTTGATTTCAAGGGAAAGACCTGTAACGTCATCGTTGATACCAAGTGTAAAGTTGTGACGGGGAGCGTCCTTTGCAAGCTCATCGTATACTGCGAAGACGCTTGAAGGAGGTGTGTCCTTGGAACCGAGACCGTATCTACCGCCGATTACCTTAGCTGTAGAACCATTTGCTGCCAAAGCTGCAACAACGTCAAGGTACAGAGGCTCACCAAGAGCACCGGGCTCCTTAGTTCTGTCAAGAACTGCAATTTTCTTAGCTGTTGCAGGGATAGCTGCAACCAGTCTCTCAGCTGAGAAGGGTCTGTAAAGACGAACCTTAACAAGACCAACCTTCTCGCCCTGAGCGTTCATGTAGTCGATAACTTCCTCTGCTACGTCACAGATAGAACCCATAGCGATGATTACACGCTCTGCATCTTCTGCACCATAGTAGTTGAAGAGCTGATAGTTTGTGCCAAGCTTAGCGTTTACCTTAGCCATGTACTCCTCTACGATACCGGGAACAGCCTCGTAGTGCTTGTTACAAGCCTCTCTGTGCTGGAAGAAGATGTCGCCGTTCTCGTGAGAACCACGCATTACGGGACGCTCGGGGTTGAGAGCACGCTTACGGAACTTCTCAACTGCTTCCATATCGCACATTTCCTTAAGGTCATCAAAATCCCAAACCTCGATTTTCTGAAGCTCGTGAGAAGTTCTGAAACCGTCGAAGAAGTTGATGAAAGGAACGGAGCTCTTGATTGTTGCAAGGTGAGCAACAGCACCCAGGTCCATAACTTCCTGTGTGTTTGTCTCAGCCAGCATTGCGAAACCTGTCTGACGGCAAGCATAAACGTCAGAATGGTCGCCGAAGATGTTAAGTGCATGAGATGCAACTGTTCTTGCAGATACATGGAATACAGAAGGCAGGAGCTCACCTGCGATCTTGTACATGTTGGGAATCATCAGGAGAAGACCCTGAGATGCTGTGTAGGTTGTGGTCAGAGCACCTGCGTTCAGAGAACCGTGAACTGTACCTGCTGCACCAGCCTCAGACTGCATCTCCTCAACCTTTACAGTTGTGCCGAAGATGTTCTTGAGACCCTGTGCGGACCACTGGTCAACATAGTCTGCCATGGGAGAAGAGGGAGTGATAGGATAAATACCAGCTACCTCGGTAAACGCATAGGAAACGTGAGCCGCAGCGTTATTACCGTCCATGGTCTTTCTTTTTCTTGCCATTGGAATTACCTCCTTGAATAATCAATGCGAAATTAATCGCAAAATCTACATATTCGGTACGGTCTGTACCACCTTAGATAATAACACTTTTTATAGTAAATGTAAAGTGAAAACAAAGAAAATAACCGACAATTTATTGGTTTTTAAGGAATTTTCCGACACATATCACCACAGGGGGTACCCCTTGTGGAGTGTATGCTCTTATCCTTGCCCTCATAATACCTCTTAAAAGCCTTAGAATCAATCACAAAATCAAGGCAAAAATTTTGACAAATTCACACAAAAACAACGGCGATATAAACAACCTGATACAAAAAACTTTGTGCACTCCCACAGAATATGATTAACAAACAAATCACCCTCTCCGGTGTGTAACGGAAAGGGTGATTCTTTATTTTTGCGGAGGGTTGCGTCCGCATCAACCTCCCTCCTTGAGGGAGGTGGCAAAATCTTTGATTTTGACGAAGGGAGTCAATTAAAACTTAAGAAAAATTTACCCCCTCAGTCAGCTTCACTGACAGCTCCCTCTAAGAGGGAGCCTTGCATTATTCAACAGGTTTGATATTCCAGATATCTCTTGCGTAGTCGTTGATAGAGCGGTCTGCAGAGAAGATACCTGCGTTTGCAATATTCATCAGTGACATCTGATTCCACTTCTGTCTGTTATTATAAAGCTCTGCGGAGCGTTCCTGGGCTCTGCGATAGGACTCAAAATCAGCAAGCACCATATAGGGGTCAGAGTGGATAAGATTATCCGCAACAGGAGAGAAACGACCTTCTCTTATTTCGTCAACAGCACGTCTGATTACGCTGTTTGTGCTGTAGAAATCCAGTGAGCGGTAGCCCTTTGCCTTCATATCATTTACTGCAGGGGTTGTCATACCGAAGAGGATGATATTATCTTTTCCTACTGCGTCGTAAATCTCAACATTTGCACCGTCCAGAGTACCCAGTGTCACAGCACCGTTTATCATAAACTTCATATTACTGGTGCCTGAGGCTTCTGTTCCCGCAAGTGAAATCTGCTCGCTTATCTCAGCTGATGGAATGAGCTTTTCTGCCACAGTTACGCGGTAATTCTCAAGGTATACAACCTTCAGCTTGCCATTTACTCTGGGGTCATTGTTTATCTGATTTGCAAGGTCAACTATAAACTGAATAATCTGCTTTGCAAAGTAGTAACCCGGTGCAGCCTTTGCACCGAAGATATATGTTCTGGGTGCAAAATCCATACTGGGATTATCCCTGAGCATCTGATAGGTAGCCAGAATATTCAGTGCGTTCATAAGCTGACGCTTATACTCGTGGAGTCTCTTTACCTGAACATCAAAGATAGAATCAGGGTCAACCAATACACCTGAGGTACGCTTTATCTCCTCAGCCATTCTCACCTTGTTCTGACGTTTGATCTCTGCAAGCTTGTCAAGAACACCTCTGTCACCTGAGAACTTTTCAAGCTCTTTAAGCTGTGATGCATCGGTGATGTAGCCGTCGCCGATAAGCTCTGTTATAAGCTTTGACAAACCCGGATTTGACTGATTGAGCCAACGTCTGTGAGCAATACCGTTTGTAACGTTTGTAAATTTATCGGGAGTGTATCCATAGAAATCGGAGAAAACAGTATCCTTGAGGATATTGCTGTGCAATGCGGATACTCCGTTTACCTTGTGGCTTGCCACTACAGCAAGGTTTGCCATACGCACCCAGCCGTCACGTATAATGGACATTTTTGCAATTTTCTCCTCAGGTGTGCCTGCCTCCTTAAGCTCATAGCACCAACGTCTGTTAATCTCACAGACAATCTGATAGATTCTGGGGAGCTTTGTTCGGAACATCTCCTCACTCCAACACTCCAGCGCCTCTGCCATAACTGTGTGGTTTGTGTATGCAATTGTACCTATGACAATTCTCCAAGCCTCATCCCAGCCGTAACCGCACTCGTCCATTACAATTCGCATAAGCTCAGGCACAGCAAGAACAGGGTGGGTATCGTTTAAGTGAATTGCCACCTTATCGGGAAGGTTTGTGAGAGTCTTATAAACTCTCAGATGGCGTTTGATAATATCCTGAATTGTAGCAGAAACAAGGAAATACTGCTGATTGAGTCTCAGGCTCTTGCCCTCGGTGTGGTTATCCCCGGGGTAAAGCACCTTTGTGATACTTTCAGCCATTGCCTTCTGCTCAACAGCTCTGAGGAACTCGCCGTCATTGAAAAGCTGCATATCAAAATCCTTGGAGTCTGCCGCCCAGAGTCTCAGTCTGCTGACACCCTTGCCGTCATTACCTGTTACAATCATATCGTAGGGTACAGCAAGAACCTTTGTTGCGTTTTCAATCTTTACAAGGTGGATTCCGTTAATCCAATCCTCTACCATATTTCCGTTAAAGGATACTTCTACTGCTTTTTCAGGATGTGCGTGAAGCCACACACTGCCTCCGGGAAGCCAGAAGTCAGGCAGCTCTGTCTGCCATCCGTCAACCAATTTCTGACTAAAAATACCGTATTCATATCTGAGGGAATATCCCATAGAAGGGTAGCCCTGAGAAGCAAGTCCGTCAAGGAAACAAGCCGCAAGTCTGCCAAGTCCGCCGTTACCAAGGCCTGCGTCAGGCTCCTGCTCGTAAATTCTATCAAGTGTTACATCGAAGCTTTTGAGTGCCTCTCTTGCAACCTCCTCAATACCCATATTGCACAGGTTGTTCTTAAGGGATCGACCCATAAGAAATTCCATACAAAGATAGTAAACCGTCTTTTTCTCCTGACGCTCTACCTTTGCGGTGAAGTCTGAATAGTCCTTGCTCATCATCTCTCTGCAGACCATAGAGAGTGCTTTATAAATATCTTCGTTTGTTGCTTCCTCAGGTGTAACGTGAAAAACCGAGCTGAGTTTTTCTGTTATGGAATCAACCATATCTTTTACTTTAATTATCTTGCTCATATTTCCTCCTAATTTTGTATAGTGAGATTATAGGCTAAAAAGGGTGTTTTATCTGTCGATATTCGTCAGACTAACCAATTAGTTTTTAAATACACCCAAAAAGATAGTTAAATTATACTATATTATTTCTGAAATTTCAATACATCATCGCACTAAAACACAATATCCGACGGTAACAAATCAGTAACCAATAAAAAAGTGGATTACAATTTTAATATTTTTCTTTTTTATTTACCTGTTTTGTACTATAATTAATATGGATAAAAATCAAATGAAGGAAGGCTTACATAATGGAAAAGAGAAATGTTGTCATTTATGTAGCAGGACAGAGATTCTCAATCTCTACCTCCGACTCTGAAGAATATGTTATCGGCATTGGCGAAAAGGTTGATGTTATGATCAGGGGTATTGCAAAGGACAACCCCAGACTCAACCGCGACGCCTGTGCTATCCTTGCTGCTCTTGACCTTTGCGACGATGAAACCAAACTCCGTCAGATGATGGAGGTGCTCCGCTCTCAGGTTAAAGACTATCTTGAGGCAAACGAAAAGCTCAGGGAAGAAAATGAAAGCCTCAGAGCACAGCTTAAGGAAGCAAGAGAAAGTCAGCCTATCGCTGCAGAGAACCTTGATACAGAAACCGTTTCCGAAACAGAGGAAACCGAGCAAGCTCCTGTAAGTCCTGTACTTTCAAAAACAGAAGCTCTCGTTATGGCGGAGGTGTCTACCCCAACAAGACAAACCGCCTTTGTAGGCAAGGACTTCCGCTCAGGCAAAAAGAACAAGAAGAACAAAAAACACAACAGACAGCAGGCACCTCAGGCCGTAGCCCCTGCACCTGTGGCAGTCAGCACAACCTCAGCTACAGACACAAGTAACGAGGAGTCCGACTCTCCCTATCATCAGTTCAGCATTTTTGACGATTTGGAGTAATTCTTTTTCTATAAATCCGACAAGGAGTGGGGAATATGCAAAATAAAATAGAAATCCTTGCTCCTGCCGGCAGTATGGAAAGTCTCATCGCTGCTGTCCGCTCAGGAGCAGATGCCGTATATATGGGCGCAAAGGATTTTTCTGCACGTGCGTCAGCACAGAACTTTGACCTTTCTGAAATGAAAGAGGCCATTGACTACTGCCACATACGGGGGGTAAAAGCCTATCTCACAATAAACACCCTAATGTTTGATGCGGAGCTTCCGAAAGCCCTCCGCTTAGCCGCTCGGGCTTACAGTGCCGGCATAGACGCAGTTATTGTGCAGGACATAGGCCTTGCACAGCTCCTCAGAAAACACCTGCCTGATTTAAGACTTCACGGCTCAACTCAGATGAGTGTCCACACACCCTCAGGCGCAAAAGCTCTGTATGAAATGGGCTTTTCCAGAGTTGTGCTGTCCCGCGAGCTTTCATTTCAGGAAATCGCAGAAATCAAAAACGCCTGTCCCATTGAGCTGGAGGTGTTCGTTCACGGTGCACTGTGTATGAGTGTTTCAGGACAATGCTATTTTTCGGCAATGCTTGGGTCCCGTTCAGGCAACCGAGGCATGTGTGCTCAGCCCTGCCGTCTGCCCTTTAAGGCAGAGGGTGGCAGTGACCACGCGCTGAGCCTCAAGGACAACAGCCTTATTGAATATATAGACAAGCTTCAGAAACTGGGTGTAACTTCTGCCAAAATCGAAGGCAGAATGAAACGACCCGAGTATGTAGCTGCGGCAACCTCTGCCTGCAGAGAAAAGCGAGACTCAGGTTTTGTGTCAGACACAACCGACAGATACCTTAAGAATGTATTTTCACGTACAGGCTTTACCGACGGATATCTGAAAGGTGTACGAAACGGCTCTATGTTCGGTCACAGACGGAAAGAGGATGTTACTGCAGGAAGCGACAAGCTCCTTGCAGAAATCCGCAACACCTACAAGGACGAGACTCCAAGGGTTCCCATAAAATTCGAGTTCACCGCCAAAGCTGGGGAGCATCCCCATCTTACTGTTACAGACGGCAAGCACACCGTCACATCTATATCCGACATTCTTTGCGAAGAAGCAAGGACGGTTGCCCTAAACATCGAGAAAGCCTCTGCACTTTTGCAAAAATGCGGAGGATCTCCCTTCTACCCGGAGGAGATTATTTGCCATATCGGTGAAAACGTATCTATCCCCGCAAGTAAGATCAACGAACTCAGGCGAGAAGCTCTGCAGAAACTCTCTGAGGAAAGAAGCTTTGTAAACCGCTCTGATATAGATAACATAGCTCTGCAGCTTCCACCCTACAATTGCAATCAAGATGGCAATCCGCAGAAAAGAGCTCGGTTTGCTGACACAGATATCCCAGATTTTTTCAAGGACTTTGACCTTGTGTTTATCCCTGTTCTCAGCAAAACCGAGGATATAAAAAGACTCCTTGACCAAGGCTTTAATGTAGGCGTTGAAATCCCCAGGGGAATGTTTGGCAGGGAAGATCAGCTCAAGCAAGCGCTTACAAGAGCAAAGGAGCTGGGCGTTCACCATGTACTAGCTTCAAATATAGGCGCTGTATTTATGGCAAAGGAGCGTAAATTTACTGTTCACGGAGGCTTTGGGCTGAATATAACCAACACAGCCTCTCTTATGTGGGCAGAAAGCATAGGCCTTGCCGATGTGGAGCTGAGCTTTGAGCTCACAAAGGAGCAGATTGACTCATTGGGTGCATCTATACCCAGAGGAATTATCTCCTACGGATATCTGCCTTTAATGCTTACCCGCTGCTGTCCCGGTCTTACAACAAAAGCCGCTTGCAAAGGTTGCAGCAAAAACAAAAATTTGCAGGATAGAATGAACAAAAAATTCATTTTCACTTGTGATGGAAATTGTACCGAGGTGCTTAACTGTGTGCCTCTTTTAATTCCTGATAAGATTAATACATTTTTGAAACTTCAATTCCACACTTTCCGCTTTACTGTGGAAAACTCTGTGGAAAAGGTGGAAAACATCATTGATTTTTCAAGTGAGAATCAAAATTCCCGTAGTTTTACACGTGGATTATATTACAGAGGCGTTAAATAATTAACAAAAATTTAATGTTCTCAGGAGAATTATCAAAGGGAATTAAGTTTAATTCTCTATAAAAAATATAATGTTTTTATGTTTCTTAAAGGGAATTTCAAAATGGAAATAAAAAATATTTTTGCAAGTTTACACTGAAATTTGCAGGAAAGAGGATAATATGAAACAGGTTCTCAAAATAAAAAAAGTCAGAGAAAATGCAAGGGTCCCAAAACGCGCCACAGAGGGCTCAGCAGGTATGGATTTATACGCCTGTATTAACGCCCCCGTAACCATAAAACCCGGCAGTCTGCACCTTATCCCCACAGGCATTTCCATAGAGCTTCCCAGCGCAGACTTCGTTGCCTTGCTTTTTGCCCGTTCAGGACTTGGAATCAAGCATGGTATCTGCCTTTCAAACGGTGTCGGAGTAGTTGATTCCGACTACAGAGGCGAGGTATGCGTGGGACTTTGCAATGTATCAGACAAGGAGTACACCATCGAGCCCTTTGAGCGTGTTGCACAGATGGTAATTTCTCCTGTGTCCCTTATGCCTGCGGTAGAGGCAGAGGAGCTTTCAGACACAGAGCGAGGCGCAGGCGGATTCGGCTCTACAGGAAAGCAATAAAATTTCTCAACAAACCGCAATTAGCGGTTGAAATCTGATTATCTATAGAGTATAATTATTAAGTTAAGGTGTATTTTATAGTTATATATAACATATACTCCCAAGGCAGAGCGCCTTGAATCACTAACAAGTATCAAAACTTCTTTTGCGGGATTCCGCAGGAAAGGGGCATAAATATGTTTTTTTCATTCACAAAGGATATCGGTATCGACCTTGGTACCGCTAACACACTGGTATTTATGAGGGGCAAGGGCATCGTCCTCAGAGAGCCTTCCGTTGTTGCAGTTGATATCCGCAACGACTCCGTTTTAGCTGTTGGTTCTCAGGCTAAGGAAATGATTGGCCGTACTCCCGGCTCTATTGTTGCTGTACGTCCTCTCAAGGACGGCGTTATTGCTGACTTCCAGATCACTGCTTCTATGCTGAAGCATTTTATCAGAAAAACCGTACGTTCAAACTTCTTCTCCCGTCCCAGAATTGTTATCTGTGTTCCCTCAGGCATTACCGAGGTTGAGAAAAATGCAGTAGAGGATGCCGCAAGAGAAGCAGGCGGCAAGGACATTGAGCTTATCGAAGAGCCCATGGCAGCAGCTATCGGCGCAGGGTTGCCTGTTGCCGAACCTACTGGCAGCATGGTAGTTGACATCGGTGGCGGTACATCCGAGGTTGCTATCATCTCTCTGGGTGATATCGTTACCTCCTGCTCTGTTCGAGTTGCAGGTGATAAGTTCGACGAAGCTATTATGTCTTACATCAAAAAGAAGTATAACCTTCTCATAGGCGAGCGTACTGCCGAGGATATCAAAACCGGCATCGGCTCTGCATATCCTTATGAGGATGAGGGCGAGATGTGCATCAAGGGCAGAAACCTGATGGACGGACTTCCCAAGAACATTACCATCACAGCAGCCGAGGTAAGAGATGCTCTGGCAGATCCTCTGGCTACTATCATTGACGCAATTATCAACACTCTGGAGAAAACTCCCCCTGAGCTTTCTGCTGATATTATCGACCACGGCATTATGCTCACAGGCGGCGGCGCACTCCTTCGCGGTCTTGACCTGCTTATTATGCAGCAGACAGGTATGCCTGTTCACGTAGCAGAGAGACCTCTGGACTGCGTAGTTGACGGCGCAGGCAAGCGTCTTGAGCTTACAATGCCCAACGAGTATTATCGTTCTCGCAGAAAGTGATCACAAATATATTAAAAACATTCATCGGGGAACGGCTTTCCGTTCCCCGAATTTCACCGGAGGCACACCGTGAAAGACCTGATATCTTCTAAAAGCTTTAAAAAACTTATATGCGTACTGCTTGTCATTGCTGTTACCTTCACTATCACTGCAGTGTCAGGCAAGTCTGTGGTTTCAAGCCTGCTGAGCTCCCTTACACTGGGACTTCAGGAGGTTTCTGCTGCTGTGTCTGAAGAGGTAAACAAGAAATCCTACGATGAGCTTCTTGAGGAGAACAAAGCCCTGAACGATGAAGTTGCAGAGCTTCGCACTCAGCTTGTAGACTACTACGACGTAAAGCAGGAAAACGCAAGACTCTGGAGATACTACGACTTAAAGCGGGACTACCCCCAGTATGAGCTTCTGCCTGCAACAGTTGTCCGCCGTGACCCTAATGATGATTTCTATGCATTCACCATCAATCAGGGCAAGGGCGACGGAGTAAGTGCAGGAGACCCTGTTGTCACCGAAAAAGGTCTTGTTGGCTGGGTATCTGCTGTAGATGCTTCCACAAGCCGAGTCAAGACTATTCTTTCTCCTGATGCCAAGGTTGGCGCTATCGACTCTGTTTCCCGTGACAGCGGCATTGTCACAGGCAGTGTAAGCCTTGCTGACAAAAACCTTACAACCATGACAAAAATCTCTGCTCTCAACACAATGAAGCAGGGTGACATTATAATCACAACAGGTATCAGCGGAATCTATCCTGCATCCATAATAGTAGGTGAGGTCACTGAAATCCGGTTTGACGAGTACGACACCTCAAAGTATGCTGTTATCAAGCCCTACGAGGACATCACCAGTGTTCTTGACGTTGTAGTAATCACAGACTTTGAGGGTAAGGGCGAAATTTCCGAAGGCTCTATTGAGGACATAACCCTGCCTACAGATACCTCACAGGAAACCACAGCCTCTACAGAGGCTACAGGAGAGTAATATGGAAGGCAAGCTTAAATTCCTCAGATACGTTGCCTACGCCATTGAGATTGCAATCTTCTATGTACTGTCGGGCACACCGGGCTTTCTGCCTGAAATACTGGGTGTAAAGCCACTTTTGCTTTTACCTGTCGCCATTACAATTGCAGTGTTTGAATCGGAAGTCACCGCTATGATTTTCGGTATAATATGCGGAAGTCTGTGCGATATCGGCTTCGGCACCAACATCGGCTTTTACACCATAGCTCTGACTCTGCTGTGCTTTGCCTTCGGCTATGCGGCACGCAACTACTTTGTAACTAACTTTGTAAATGCAATGGTTATCGGCGCTGTTACCATAACAGTGCTTCTGCTAATCCATTTTCTTATATTCACTGCAGGGTCCGATATGCCGAATATCGGGGGACATTTTGTAAGACATTATCTTGTTAAGATTCTGTATACCCTGCTGTTTTTACCGCCTCTTTACTGGTTCAACAGACTTTTCAGGTCATCTATGGTTGAATCTTAAATTCTTTTATAAAATCTGCAAAAGGAGTGAAAGGTATGATAAGAAAATATTTAAAAGAAAATATCCGTTCAGTTATCTGCCTCTCTCTTGTTGCAGTTTTCTTTGTGTGCTTCACCATAAGGCTTTTTAACTGGCAGATAATTCAGGGTGACTATTATCGTGAGGAGGTTGCCACCACCGCCAACTACCGCCTTACCTCTGATGATACAAGAGGTGAGATTGTAGACGTAAACGGCGAGGTGATTGAAGCCAACACCACCCTGTACTCCGTTATAATTGACAAGCTGTACATCAACGGCGATTTGACAGTAAACAAGGTTATAACCACACTTTTTGATATTTTTGAGAAGAAGCATGCTCCTTGGATTGACAAGCTGCCAATCGTGGTAGACAGCAACTCAACATATCAGTTTTCATCAAATGAGGATGCAGACGACGCACTTGAGAATCTCCGCTCTGACGAGATGCTTGACCTGAGTGTGTATGCAACTGCCGACGATTATATGGAGGAGCTCATTGACCGCTACGAGCTGGAGGAATATGCAGAGGACAAAAAGCTCTGCCGTGATATTGCTTCTGTAAGGTACAATATGGAGCTGGAAAGATTTTCTTCCATTAGCCCCTACACCTTTGCAACAGAGCTGTCTCAGGAAATGACAGCAATCATTTCCGAATATTCTCAGTCCCTTCCCTGCATTGATATATCCACTGTCAATAAGCGAATCTGTGTTGACGGCACCTTGATGCCTCATATCTTAGGTATCACAGGACCTCTCACAGCCGAGGAATATGAGGAGAACAAGGACAAGGGATATTCCTACAACGATACCATCGGTAAATTCGGTATTGAAGCCGCTATGGAGGAATACCTCAGAGGTGAAGGCGGTACAAAAACCGTCTCCAAAAACTCCGACGGTACTGTTATCAGCGTTGTGGATGTAGAGCCTGCAAAGCCCGGCAATACAGTATATCTGACTATAGATAAAAGACTTCAGCAGGTTGCCAACAAATCCCTTGCAAAAAACGTCAAGGCAGCACAGGCTTCAGGCAAGCAGCTTGTTATAGAGAACGGTGGAGAAAAAGGTCAGGGCGAGGACTGCACTGCAGGTGCAGTGGTTATGCTCAGTGTCAAGGATTTCTCTGTTCTTGCCGCTTCAACCTATCCCACCTATGATATAACCAAGTATAATGACGGGGACTACTACACATCCCTGCTCAACGATAAAACCCTGCCTCTTTATGACCGTGCATTCACGGGCTCCTTTGCTCCCGGTTCAGTTATAAAGCCCGGCGTTGCCCTTGCGGCATTGGAGGAAGAGGTAGTTTCCGAATACACACCCATTACCTGTACCAGACGTTACGACTACTATCCCTCAAACGTGGTAAACTGCATGGGTTATCATGGCCCTCAGGATGTTTACGGTGCAATAACCCGCTCCTGTAACTACTACTTTGCCGAGGTCGGCAGACTTCTGGGTATAGACACCATGTATCTTTATATGGAAAAGCTGGGTCTTGGCGAAAAAACAGGTCTGGAAATATACGAGTCCCGTGGCTTCCTTGCAGGTCGAGACAGCTCCTCATGGCTTCCGGGTAACACTGTACAGGCAGCTATCGGTCAGTCCGATAACACCTTTACCCCTGTTCAGCTTGCTACCTACTGTGCAACTATTGCTAACGACGGTGTAAGGCTTAAAACTCACCTTGTCAGCAAGGTAACAAGCTACGACCGTCAGGAAGTTATATTCGAAAACAACCCCGAAAACCCCGAGGTTGTTGAGGATTTACAGCTTCATCCCTACAATCTCTCTGTGGTGCAAACAGCAATGCGTCAGGTTGTTGCCTCCGAATCAGGTACAGCCTACTGGAGCTTCTATGACTATGATATCCCCATCGCTGCCAAAACAGGTACCGCAGAAAACACCGGCTCCGACCACACTGCATTCATCTGCTACGCACCATACGAAAAGCCCGAGGTTGCCATTGCTGTCCTCATTGAGCATGGTGCAAGGGGTACTTACTCTATGTCCGTTGCCCGTGATTTGCTGGATGCTTACTTTCACCCCGAAAGCAACACACAGCCCACAATCGTAACACAGGAATAAAACTACAGCCTTTTACCTTTGGATAAAAGGCTGTAATGTTTTTGCCTTAATTTATGATTTAAGATGTTGTTTTATCAATATTGCCCAAAATCCGGATAGATATTTTTACACCCAAAACAAAGATTTTAATTGTCCTCCTTGCCTTTTTGTGCTAAAATATATTAGAGGTACTGTTTTATGAGTAAAGTTATCGTTCTTGCTTCAGGCAAGGGTGGCACAGGCAAATCCACAGTTTCTGTGGGACTTGCGGTTGCCTTGGTAAAACTTAATAAAAAGGTACTGCTTGTTGACTGCGACAGCGGTATGCGTGGCGTTGACCTTATGCTCGGCGTTGAGAAGGAGCTTATCTACGATGTTTCCGACGCAGTGGGCGGCGGCTGTGATAAGTCTGCGGCTATCTATGTAACCCGCAATATTTACGGGCTTTATATGATGCCTGCGGCTCTTTCTGCAGATGATGAGGTAAGTCCATCTGTGCTCAGACAGCTTATTAATGAAATCAAAGATGATTATGACTATATCCTCATTGATTCCCCTGCAGGCACAGGCTCCGGCTTTGAGGCGGCGGCAGCTTCTGCGGACTCAGCCCTTATCGTTATTAACCCTGAGCCCACAAGTGTACGCGGATGCCTTAACATCAGACGCAAGCTTTCTGAGATGGGTGTTGCAGATGCCCGACTTGTTATTAACCGATTCCTGCCTGACAGATTCAATACGCTGGGAACATACGAGGATATTGATGCTCTGATTGACATTACCCAGACTCAGCTTATTGCAATTATCCCTGAGGACGTGCAGATTGCGGCAATTGCCCAGAGGGGTGAAAGCGGACAGAAAACCGTACCCTCCATGATTGCCTTCAACAACCTTGCCGCAAGGCTCGAAGGGGAGAATCCCCCTCTTGCTAAGAAGGTTCTGGGACTTTAATTTAGCTTTCTACCTGATTTTTCAGGGGTTATATATTTTAGGATTTTGAAATGAGAATTTGTGAACGGAGGTAAAAGATTTATGAATATCGCAATTATTGCTCATGACGAGAAAAAGGAATTGATGGTACAGTTCTGCATTGCTTACTGCGGAATCCTCAGCCGTCACACCATCCTTGCAACAGGCACAACAGGCAAGATGGTTTCTGAGACTACTGGTCTGGACATCAAAACCTTCTTAGGCGGCTCACAGGGCGGCGGCCAGCAGATTGCTGCTCGTATTGCCTGCAACGAAATCGATATGCTGCTCTTTTTCCGTGATCCCCTAAACCCCAAGCCCTCTGAGGCAAACGATATGAACCTTCTCCGTCTGTGCGATATGCACAACATCCCTGTTGCTACCAATATTGCAACTGCAGAGGTGCTCATTCATGGTCTTGAGCGCGGCGACCTTGATTGGAGAAACATCCTGAAATAAATTAATATTTTTGCATACTTGCAGACTCTTGACCTATGAAGGCAGGGGTCTGTTTTTGTTTTAGATTTTTTGATGTATTAAATCTGCATCGACAGGCAAATTCCATGTCGCTCTCAAAAACAGAGGGCTACGATGAGTGTGCGCTTCTCTGTCACGCCTCGTATGCCTACGCTATTCCTAAAAAATGCTCACAGTCCTCTGATTTGCCTGTACGGATTTATGATTTATTAAATCCGTACTTTTAGGCAAATCCCCCGTCCCATGGCATTTTTAAGGGCTACGGCACTCAGCGCTTCTATATTTATGCAATATTACCATTATTATTTTGTATTATTGCCTCGGTTTAGGTCGCTAAAACATTGATTATATCAAGGTTTTGCAGTATAATTGTATCTATAGTTTTATTCATAAATGAGGTGTTTTTATGTGTTGCAGCTGCAATCACGCAAACAGCGACCTTTCACTCCTTGAACCTGTTCTCAATGAATATAAAGGCGTAAAAGGTTCTCTTATCACCGTTCTGCAAAAAGCACAGGACATTTACGGCTATCTGCCCACCGATGTTATATACCACATTGCCGAACAAACAGGAAACACTCCTGCCAAGGTAATGGGTGTTGCTACATTCTACACTCAGTTTCGTCTGACTCCTGTAGGCAAGTATCTGATTATGCTTTGTCAGGGTACCGCCTGCCATGTCAACGGTTCTGAGCGTATCGAGGCAGCTATCACCGAGGAACTGGGAATTAAGGACGGAGAAACCACCGAGGACGGTCTGTTCACTCTTAAGTGCGTGGCTTGTCTGGGCTGTTGCTCACTTTCTCCTGTTATGATGATAAATGAAGAGACCTACGGCTCTCTTACCCCTGAGAAGGCTATCCGCATTCTGGGTGAACTTAAAGAGAAAGCGGGGGAAGAATAATGAAAATAGTGGTCGGCTCTGGCTCCTGCGGTATTGCGGCAGGCGCAGGCAAGGTATTCTCTGCACTGGAGAACCTCGTTGATACTTCAAATGTTACTTTAGGTGTTACAGGCTGTATCGGCATGTGCTACCTTGAGCCTATTGTAGACCTTTACGAAGATGAAAACCTCAAAGCTCGTCTTGTAAGAGTTTCTGAAAAAGATGCAGAAAACATTTTTAAATCTGCACAGACAGGTGACCTTTCCTTTGTAGAAAATCTCCTTATTTCTGCTGATGACGAGAGCTTTCTCTCTCAGCAGACAAGAATTGCTCTCCGCCACTGCGGTATAATTGACCCCACAGACATTGATGCTTATATGAGCACCGATGGCTACAAGGCTATTGAAAAGGTCCTCACCACAATGACTCCCGAGGACGTTATTGAAACCATCAAGGTTTCAGGTCTTGCAGGCCGAGGCGGTGCAGGCTTCCCCACATGGTTCAAGTGGAATGCTGCCCGTCAGTCTCAGGGCGAGGAAAAATATCTTATCTGTAATGCAGACGAGGGCGACCCCGGTGCATTTATGGACAGAGCAGTTATCGAGAGCGACCCCCATAACCTGATTGAGGGTATGCTTATCGGTGCTTTTGCTATCGGCGCAAAGGAAGCCGTTGTCTATGTCCGCGCAGAATACCCCCTTGCTATCAAGCGTCTTGAAAATGCAATCGCTCAGGCAAAGGCAAAGGGACTTCTGGGCCAGAACATCCTAGGTACAGATTTTTGCTGCGAAATGCGTATCAAAGCAGGCGCAGGTGCCTTCGTATGCGGGGAGGAAACCGCACTTATCGAATCCCTTGAGGGTAGCCGAGGTATGCCAAGACTGAAACCTCCTTTCCCTGCACAGTGCGGTTACTGGCAGAAACCCTCTAACATAAACAACGTTGAGACCTTTGCAAACGTTCCCTGGATTCTCCTTAACGGCGGTGAGGCTTTCTCCGCTATGGGCACAGAGAACAGCAAGGGCACTAAGGTTTTTGCTCTTACCGGTAAAATCAAAAAGGGCGGTCTTGTTGAAATCCCCATGGGCATGACTCTTAGGGAAGTTATCTACAACATCGGCGGCGGTATCAAGGACGACCGAGAGTTCAAGGCTGTACAGATGGGTGGTCCCTCAGGCGGATGTATCCCTGCAGAGCTCCTTGACACTGTTATCGACTACAAAGCCTTAGGTGCAACAGGTGCCATTATGGGCTCAGGCGGTATGGTTGTTATGGACGAAAGCACCTGTATGGTTGCTATGGCAAAGTTCTTCCTTGACTTCACTGCCAAGGAAAGCTGCGGCAAGTGTGTACCCTGCCGAATCGGCACAAAGCGTATGCTGGAAATCCTCACAAAAATTACTGAAGGTGAGGGCAAAGAGGGTGACATCGAGCTTCTTGAGGAGCTGTGTAATGCTATCAAGGATGGCGCACTCTGCGGTCTGGGCCAGACAGCACCTAACCCTGTACTCACAACAATCCGCTACTTCCGCAACGAGTACGAAGCACATATAAACGACAAGAAATGTCCTGCACACGAATGCACAAGCCTTATCACCTATGAAATTTACAAAGACAAGTGCAAAGGCTGTACCCTCTGTGCTAAGAAATGCCCTGCAAATGCTATCACAGGCACACTTAAAAACCCCCACGAAATTCTCACAGATAAATGTATCAAATGCGGACAGTGCCGTACTGTATGTAAATTCGGCGCTGTTAAGACTATATGAGGAGGTGTCACAATGAGTGAAGTTAAGCTTACCATAAACGGAATAGAAGTTGTTGCTCAGACCGGTGACACTATTCTTAAAGCCGCTCAGGATAACGGTATTGAAATCCCCACACTCTGTCATCACGAGAGTGTTAAGGTATTCGGTGCCTGCGGTCTGTGCGTTGTTGAAGCTGAGGGCATTCCTAAGCTCTTACGCGCTTGCAGTGCTACTGTATCCGAAGGTATGGTTGTCAACACCGAATCTGACAGAGTAGTAAAGACACGCAAGGTTGCCCTTGAGCTTCTTATGAGCGACCACAAGGGTGACTGTTTAGGCCCCTGTGTGCTTGCTTGCCCTGCAGGTACAAACTGTCAGGGCTATATCAAGAAAATTGCAGAGGGTGACGACAAGGAAGCCGTTCGCATTATCAAAGAAAAGCTTCCTCTGCCTGCTTCTATCGGCAGAGTTTGTCCCCATCCCTGTGAAACAGAGTGCCGCAGAGCTTTAGTTGAGGAGCCTATGTCCATTGCTTTCCTAAAGTATTTTGCAGCTGATAATGACTTGAATTCAGGAAACCCCTACAAGCCTCAGGTTGCAGAGCCCACAGGCAAGACAGTTGCTATCATCGGTGGTGGTCCTGCAGGACTTACTGCAGCAAACTTCCTGTGCTTAAAAGGTCACAAGGTTACAATCTTTGATGCTATGCCCAAGATGGGCGGTATGCTCCGCTACGGAATTCCCGAGTACCGTCTGCCCAAGGCTGTCCTTGACAAGGAGATTGCTCTTATTGAGGACTTGGGCGTTGAGATGAAAAACAATATAAAAACCGGCAAGGACATTACCTTTGATGAAATCAAAGATAGCTTTGACGCAACCCTCATTGCTATCGGTGCATGGAATTCCATGAGCACCCGCACAAAGGGCGAGGACCTTGAGGGTGTAGTTGGCGGTATTGATTTTCTCCGCAAGGTTTCACTTGGTGAAGAAGTAAACATCGGCAAGAATGTAGCCGTAGTAGGCGGCGGTAACACCGCAATGGATGCCTGCCGTACTGCTGTACGTGTTGGTGCTGAGAATGTATATGTAATCTATCGCAGAACAAGAGCAGAAATGCCTGCTGAGGATATAGAAATCGAAGAAGCAATGGAGGAGGGTGTACAGTTCCTTTTCCTGACAAATCCCGACGAATATATTGGCGAAAACGGCAGGATAACTCAGGTAAAGCTTCAGGTTATGGAGCTTGGGCTACCTGACGAGAGCGGCAGACGTTCACCTGTTGCAAAAGAGGGTGAATTCAAGTATCTTGACGTAGATACTGTAATCGCCGCCATCGGACAGAAGGTAAATACCACAGGCTTTGAGAGCATAGAGCTTAACTCCCGCGGCATTATCAGCGCTGACGAGTACACCTTCCGCACAAATCTTCAGGGAGTTTTTGCAGTAGGTGACGCCACAAACCGCGGTGCTTCCATTGCTATTGCCGCAATCGGCGAAGCACAGAAAGCCGCAGGAGTAATTGACAGCTACCTTCACGGTGATTGCGTACCCTATATTGCACCTTTTGTCAGCAAAAAGACTGTTGCTGCAGAGGATTTCGCTGATAAGGAGAAAGCACCCCGTGCAAAAATGCCTCACAGAAGTCCTGAAGAAAGAAAGCACGATTTCAAGGAAATCAACTTAGGCTTTAACGAGAAAGCTGCCCGCGCAGAAGCAAAGAGATGCCTTGAGTGCGGTTGCCACGATTATGAGGAGTGCTCACTTATCCGCCACGCAAACCGCTACACAATCCATCCTGAGAGATTTGCAGGTGCACTGCACACAGGCTTTATGGAGCAGAAGCTTGTTTCCATCGAGCGTAATCAGGACAAATGTATCCTGTGCGGATTGTGTGTAAGAGCCTGCGACGAGGTTGCACAAAAGGGCATCCTCGGTTTCGTTGGCAGAGGCTTTGACACAGTAATCAAGCCCGAGTTCAACAATCCCGACACAATTGCAAGCTGCAGAAGCTGCCGCAAGTGCGCCGAGGTTTGCCCCACGGGTGCTTTGAAGATTCTTGATAAATAAATAATATTGTTGTAACAAACAAAGAAGCCACAGAGGAACAAAACCTCTGTGGCTTTAACTTTTGAAATATAAAAGATGTCAGGCAATATCTACCTTGCCGAATTTGAAGATATCCTCCACCTTGGCTTTGAGAGCACCCGCAATATCCATTGCAAGCTTCAGAGAAGGGTTGTACTTGCCTTTTTCAAGTCTGCCGATTGTTTCACGGCGAACACCAACCTTGTCAGCCAATTCAGCCTGACTCATTTTACATTTTTTACGGTATTCTTTGATAAGCGTAGTCATTTTCTCGCCCATATCCCTCGGCTCCTCTCTATCAAAATGGTAGGTTTCATATCCCTATTACTATAAATATTATATCTGAGATTTTTGCAGATGTCAACGAGTACAAATATGGGAATCTTCGCCTGTTTTATAAAAATCACTCTTACACTATTCTATTGTGGGTTTCACCTGCGTAAAAACGGGAGATATTCTCTGCCATCAAATTAACACATCTGGCGCGTGCTTCGGCACTGCCCCAGCCCATGTGAGGAGTCAGGCACACGTTGTCGTATTTAAGAATTTCGTAGAATGGGTGATCCTGTGTGAAAGGTTCCACAGAATACACGTCTACACCCAGTGCACCGATTCTGTTTTCTTTGATTGCATCTGCAAGGGCTTTTTCATCGGTTACAGCACCGCGGGCGGTATTGACCACCACTGCAGTTTTCTTCATACTCTTTATTCTCTCGCGTGTGAGAATTCCTCGGGTTTCGTCCGAAAGAGGCAGATGAATTGACAGAATATCCGACTCCCTGCATAGAGTATCAATATCCGCAAGAGGGTACTCGCCCTCCTGTTTCCGTCTGCACACCAGCACCTTACATCCCAGAGCCTGTGCAACCTTTGCAACTGCAGAGCCTATAGCACCTCCGCCGAGTATACCCCATGTCATTGAGGAAACCTCGTGATATACAGGGCTTAGCTTATTAGCTACACCGCTTTTGCTATAGTCACCTGTGTGCACAAAATCTCTGTAAACATTCAGATGTGTCACAAGTGAAAGTGCCATTGAAACCGTCACCTGAGCAACACTGTCTGTAGAATATCCCGGCACATTGCAAAGGGCAATTCCTGCTTCCTTCAGGTACTGCGTATCTATATTGTCATAGCCTGTAGCCGCAACACAGATAAGTCTGAGGTTTTCTGCACCTTTCATAGTGTCGCGATTCAGTTTTATCTTATTTGTAACAATAACCTCTGCGTCCTGCACCCTCTCTGATACAAGCTCCAAGGGAGTTGTGGGATACTCGGTGCATTCACCCAGATTATAAATAGGGGTAAGGTCTATATCTTCACCTAAGGTGCTTTTGTCAAGGATTACTATTTTCATCAGTAAGACTCCTTCAATATATTTATAGGGTATGAAACCATATCTCTCAAACATTTTCGGACGAGCATTGCTCGTCCCTATGTCACATTTTTGTTTATATTGTAAAGCGGTGTCCATATATCGGACACCGCTTACTTATTATTATCAGTTTTTGGGGAGCATTTTCTCCATACCGCCCATATAAGGACGCAGTGCCTCGGGGATGTTTACAGAGCCGTCTGCGTTCAGGTTGTTCTCAAGGAACGCAATGAGCATTCTGGGAGGTGCAACAACAGTATTGTTGAGAGTATGTGCAAAGTACTTGCCATTCTCCTTGGAATTAACACGGATTCTAAGTCTGCGTGCCTGTGCATCGCCAAGATTTGAGCAGCTGCCAACCTCAAAATACTTCTGCTGTCTGGGAGACCAAGCCTCAACGTCAATGGACTTAACCTTAAGGTCTGCAAGGTCGCCGGAGCAACACTCAAGTGTTCTTACAGGAATATCAAGACTGCGGAACAGGTCAACCGTGTTCTGCCAGAGCTTCTCAAACCACATCATGGAATCCTCAGGCTTGCAGACAACAATCATTTCCTGCTTCTCAAACTGGTGAATACGATATACACCGCGCTCCTCAATGCCATGAGCACCCTTCTCCTTGCGGAAACAGGGAGAGTAGCTGGTGAGAGTATAGGGGAGCTCTTCCTCCTTGTTCATTGTATCAATGAACTTACCAATCATGGAGTGCTCACTTGTGCCGATAAGATAAAGGTCCTCGCCCTCAATCTTGTACATCATGGAATCCATCTCGGCAAAGCTCATAACACCTGTAACAACATCGGAGCGAATCATAAAGGGAGGCACACAGTAAGTAAAGCCTCTGTCAATCATAAAGTCACGTGCATAGGAGATAACCGCAGAGTGAAGTCTTGCAATGTCACCCATCAGGTAGTAGAAGCCGTTACCTGCAACCTTTCTTGCACTTTCAAGGTCGATTCCGCAGAATCTTTCCATAATATCTGTGTGGTAGGGCACCTCAAAGTCAGGTGTAACGGGCTCACCGTAACGCTGTACCTCAACGTTTTCTGAGTCGTCACGACCAATGGGAACAGACTCGTCAATGATGTTGGGAATAGTCATCATTATGGTCTTAACCTTCTCTGCAAGCTCTGCTTCCTGAGCTTCAAGCTCTGCAAGTCGCTCGCCCTGTGAGGTAACAAGCACCTTCATAGCCTCCGCTTCTTCGCGCTTGCCCTGACCCATAAGTGCACCGATTTCCTTGGAGTGCTTGTTTCTCTGTGCTCTCAGCTCGTCAGCCTCTTTCTTGGCAGCACGGCTGAGCTTGTCAAGCTCGATAACCTCGTCAACAAGGGGAAGCTTGCTGTCCTGAAACTTCTTGCGGATATTTTCCTTAACTACTTCAGGATTTTCTCTTAAAAATTTAATATCTAACATTTTTCATACTCCTCATTTTATATATTAGGATAATTATTTTCTATATATTATTATATTTTATCTTTTATTCTTTGTTTCCAAAAAGATTTGCAAAGGATGTGAGCTCCTCATCTGAGTAAAACTCAATGGTAAGAACTCCGCCTTTGCCACCCTTTGCCTTGGAAACAGTAACTTTTCTGCCTAAGTTTTCTGTCATTGCCATTTCTACCTCAGCATAGTAATGAGGTTTTGAAGCTACAACAGGAGCTTTTTTCTTTTTTTCATTCTTAGGCTTGCAAAGCTTCTCTGTTTCTCTTACAGAAAGCCCTCTTTCTACAATCTCCTCTGCAAGCTTGCAGATTACATCAGGGTCTTCCAGACCTGCCAGTGCTCTTGCGTGACCTGCTGAGAGCTTACCCTCAGACACAAGTGCCTGTACATACTCAGGAAGCTTAAGGATTCTCAGTGCGTTTGCAATAACGGGACGGGATTTGCCAACCGCGGTTGCTACCTCCTCCTGTGTAAGGCCATGAATCTCCATCAGTGTGCGATAGCCCTGAGCTTCTTCAATAGCGTTCAGGTTTTCTCTCTGCAGATTCTCTATGAGGGCAATCTCCATTGTCTGCAAATCGTCCAGATCACGAATAATTGCAGGGATTTCTGTAAGTCCTGCCAGCCTTGAAGCCCTGTATCTTCGCTCACCTGCTACAATCTGATAGCTTCCGCCGAAGATAGGCCGCACCAATATAGGCTGAAGCACACCATGCTCGCGGATACTGTCTGCAAGCTGCATCAATGCTTCTTCATCAAATTCTGTTCTGGGCTGTTCACGGTTAGGCTCTACATCTTCTATCTTAAGGGTAACAGCACCCGAGCCTGTTTCGCTCTCGTTTTCAAGGTAAATTGCGTCAAGTCGCTTACCCAATCCGCCTTTCTTCGCCATATTATGCCCTCTCTTTCTTCATAATCTCTTTTGCAAGATTCAAGTATGCCTCAGAGCCTTTGCAGGTAATGTCATAGTAGATAACGGGCATTCCGTAGCTCGGAGCCTCAGAAATTCTGACACCCCTGGGAATAGGTGTTGAATAAACCTTGCGTGGGAAATACTTCTTTACTTCGTTTACAACCTGCTGTGTCAGGTTGAGTCTGCCGTCATACATAGTGAGTATAACACCCTCTACGTCAAGATAAGGGTTGTAAACTCTCTTTACCCTGCGGATGGAATTCATAAGCTGAGCCAGACCCTCCAGAGCGTAATACTCACACTGAATAGGAATGAGCACCGTATCTGTACAGGTCAGGGCATTAACTGTAACCAGTCCCAGTGAGGGAGGACAATCAATAAAAATGTAGTCATAATCAGCTTTTACAGGCAAGACAGCATTCTTAAGAATTGCTTCGCGCTTTTCTCTGTCTGCAATTTCAAGCTCAGCCGCGGCTAAATCAAGGCTTGAGGGAACAACAGAAAGATTCTTAAATTTTGTCTGTACTATACATTCTGATGCCTTTTTATCGTTTACCAGAATATCGTATGTAGTATACTTTGCGCTTCGTCTGTCAATACCGACTCCGCTAGTGGCATTACCCTGAGGGTCAATATCAATAAGCAGGGTTTTCTTGCCGAAATATCCAAAGGCTGCCGCCAGATTAACAGCGCTGGTGGTTTTTCCCACACCGCCCTTCTGATTGGAAACCGCAATTATTTTAGCCAAATATATCACCTTTTCAATGAATTAATAGTAAAATCGAAAATCTAAGATTAATTTTACCATACAATCGACTAAAATAAAAGTATTTTTACATAAAAACCTTCTGATTTTGTAAAAATTGAGAGCTCCGTACCTCGACGCTTCCTTTGGCACGTCTCGTAGTCCTCCGAGCTTCTGATAAATGCCAAAAGACGTACAGTATTGCTACCGTACGCCTTAAGGCAAGGGGTTCAGATAAGGAAATGGGTATGAGTGGACGGATGCTTACGCATCCTAAGGGAAAAGCATTTTAATACAATACAAGCAGTGTTTCACGTGAAACATCTATCAGGCAGATTTTGGTTTTCGTGCCTGTGTATGCTTTGTGGCATCGCTCTTGGGAATTTTAACTGTATATTCTATGTATTCCTCGGTTTCAGATTTCTTTGCAACTGCATTGATACCTGATAATCTCATGGTGTCTACCGCTTTATTAATAGTGTTTACAAATATACGCACATCACGGACAATAAATTTTTTATCCTGAGTGGGGGATTCTGTAACAGTTGCTCTGCACAGAAGCTTCACGACCACATCTTCAGTGTCCTTTGCACTGAGGTTTTCTGCTACAATTTTGCTGAGAACTTCTTTTCTGACTTCTTCATCGTCAATTCTCAGCAAGGCTCTTGCATGTCTTTCAGAAAGTCCTGCCTGCAGAATCCAATCCTGTTCTTCCATGCTGAGCCTGAGAAGCCTCATTTTATTTGCAACTGTGGATTGCTTCTTTCCAAGGCGAATTGCGGCTTCCTCCTGAGTTAAGCCGTATTTTCTGATAAGACGGCTGATACCACGTGCTTCTTCAAACATATTCAGGTCTGCCCGTTGGATATTCTCAAGGAGAGCAAAGATTGCAGACTCCTTGTCTGTACACTTGATGAGAACACAGGGGACTTTTGTAAGTCCTGCCAACACTGCGGCTCTGAGCCTGCGCTCGCCTGCAACCAGCTCATATTCTGTCTGACTTAGTCTACGTACAGTGAGAGGCTGCAGAATTCCGTTGGTGGAGATAGATTGGGACAGAAGTCTCAGCTCGTCCTCATCAAAGGACTTTCTTGGCTGAGTTTTATTAGGCCGTATTTGTATAGTGGGTATCTCAAGAACTCTGTTTTCTTCTTTTGAAAGGAATTTCATTCTTATCACCCTAACGTCCTGTTGTGTCTTGGGTTTATTCCCTTGACTGTGACTATATTTTATCATAATACTACAGGGAGATACTGTCGGACTTTGAGCAACTTTTTTTGATTTTTCGGCAATTATCAAGATGAAAATGTCGATAAAAATACAAAACACCTCTCAAAACGAGAGGTGTCTGCTATAAAAATTATAAAGGCTGTTTCTTTATCTTTGAATTATGTCTTGGATACTTTGCAGGGGTAGGAGAAGTCTTTTTCACTGTAATAAGGGTTCTGCTGCTCTCATCAGAGAGTGTATACTCCTGAATCTGTGTTACAATACCACCCAAAAGCTTCAGAGCGTTCTTAGCTTCTTCGACCTCTTCTCCTGCGGCAGGGCCTTTCATTGCAATGAATTCTCCGCCTTTTTTTACATAAGGAAGGCAATATTCAGTAAGCACATTGAGCCTTGCAACAGCGCGTGAGGTTGCTATATCAAAATTTTCTCTGTACTTCTTATCCTGAGCACCTTCCTCTGCGCGGCTGTGTACGATTTCTGCATTTAATCCTATTTCCTTAAGAACATCTGCAAGAAACATAAGTCTTTTATTAAGTCCGTCCAGAAGTGTAAGTTTTATGTCAGGTCTTGCAATTAAAAGAGGAATACCGGGGAATCCTGCGCCGGTGCCCACATCAATTACTTTAGCACCCTGTCTTACATCACATTTTGCAAGTAAGCTCAGGCTATCACAAAAATGCTTGACTATTACCTCATTTTCCTCTGTGATAGCTGTGAGATTCATTCTTGTATTATAGTCGATGAGCATTGTATAGTATGTGCAAAAACGGTCAAGGGCAGTATCATCAAGCTCAATACCAATGGATTTTACTTCCTCATAAAGAGTTTCTTTGAATCCCATTACTGCACACCGCCTTTTCTGCTATTTCTTGTAAGCCAGATAATGAGCACACTCACATCAGCAGGGGAAACGCCTGAAATTCTGCTTGCCTGTGCAATATTTCTCGGTCTTACCTTATTAAGTTTCTCCTGAGCTTCAAGTCTGAGTCCTGTAATTTCCTTATAATCTATCTCTGCAGGAAGCTCACGCTCCTGCATTCTGTGCATTTGTTCAACTCGGTCAAGCTGTTTCTTGATGTAACCTGCGTACTTAACTTCAATCTCTACCTGTTCAAACACACTACGGTGTAAATCAGGTCTGTCCTTATCAACAGATTTCAGGTCTTTATAAGATATCTGAGGACGTCGGAGTAAATCTGCAAGGGAAACACCTGTTGTAACCTTTGATGTTTCACGTGAAACAAGTATCTCGTTCAGCTCATCAGTAGGAGAAAGGGTAGTGTGCTGAACTCTGTAAAGTTCCTTTTCTATTTCTTCCTGCTTTTTCTGAAATCTTTCCCATCTTTCATCAGCAACAAGACCGATTCTTCTGCCTATAGGTGTCAATCTCTTATCAGCATTATCCTGTCTGAGCACAAGTCTGTACTCACTGCGTGATGTCATCATTCTGTAGGGCTCGTTTGCACCCTTAGTAATCAAATCATCAATAAGAGTACCTATATAAGACCCTGAACGTTCTAGGATAAGAGCCTCCTCACCTTTAACAGAAAGTGCGGCATTTATACCTGCCACAAGACCCTGTGCTGCAGCTTCTTCATAACCACTGCTTCCGTTGAACTGACCTGCCCCATACAGACCACAGAAATCTTTAAACTGCAAGGTACCATCAAGAGACAAGGGATCTACACAATCGTACTCAATTGCATAAGCAGGCCGCATAACAACCGCATTCTCAAGTCCTTTGATTGTATGATAAAACTTAAGCTGTACTTCCTCTGGCAGGGATGATGACATACCCTGCAGGTACATCTCCTCAGTATTCTCACCGCAAGGCTCAATAAAGAGCTGGTGTCGCTCCTTATCAGCAAAACGCATAATCTTATCCTCTAAACTGGGACAATAACGAGGGCCGATTCCTTCAATCATACCGCCGTAAAGGGGACTTCGATGAATATTATCAAGTATAATTTGCTTTGTTTTTTCATTAGTCCAGCTGATGTGACAGACAACCTTGTTTTCTCCAAGCTCATCTGTTTCAAAGGAAAAGGGCTCAGGAGGCTCATCACCGCACTGTACGTCAAGTTCAGAGAAATCAATACTTGAACGGAGAACTCTTGCAGGTGTACCTGTCTTGAATCTTCTAATAGAAAGACCCAACCCGCGGAGGCTCTGTCCGAATCTTGTAGCCGCAAAGGTACCATCTGGGCCACCCTCGTAGCTAACCTCACCAACAAAGATTCTACCACCAAGGTATGTACCTGTTGCAATAACAACTTTCTTAAAAGAGAACACAGCACCCATCTGGGTTGTAAGCTCCCAAGGATACTCACTATCAGCCGAACTTACTATATCAGTTATTTCAGCCTGTCTCAGCTCAAGATTTTCCTGAAGCTCAAGCTTATGCTTCATTATAGCTGCATATTTCAGGCGGTCAATCTGTCCTCTCAAGGAATGAACAGCAGGCCCTTTACCACGATTGAGCATTCTCATCTGAAGAAAGCTCTCATCTGCGGTTTTACCCATTTCGCCGCCCAAAGCGTCAATCTCTCTTACAAGATGTCCCTTTGCTGTACCGCCAATAGAAGGATTACAAGGGCAATTGCCTACAGCATCCATATTAATTGTAAAGATTGCAGTTTTGCACCCAAGGCGTGCAGCGGCAAGGGCAGCCTCAATACCTGCGTGACCTGCACCGACTACTGCAATATCATATTTTCCTGCATGGTAAGTTTGCATAATACATACCTCTTTTGTTTCACGTGAAACTTTTTATAAGGGAGTAAGTTTACTTTCCTACACAAAAGCTATGGAATACATCATCTACAACTGCGTCAGATACATTTTCGCCTGTAAGCTCAAGCAAAGCCTCAATAGCATCCTCAACACAGACTGTAACAGCATCAAAAGAAAATCCTGAATTCAAGGTGCTTTGTGCTTCCAACACACTGTTCAAAGCATTTTGTGCCGCCATACGCTGACGCTCGTTTGAGATTATTCCTGAACAAGGGTCAAAATTCTTAGTACCTGAAACCTCTGCAATAGCATCAACAAGCTCCTGCTTACCCTCGCCATTAATGGCGCTTATATAAACAATATGACTAATTTTTATGCTAATTATATCTATGTTTAACTTTCTTTCCAGATCTGTCTTATTGATAATTGCGATAGAGGGGACACCCTCAAGGCTGTCAATAAGTTTGAAGTCTTCTTCTGTGAGTTCCTGACTGCTGTCAAAAACAGCAAGTACAAGAGAACAGCTGGACAGTCTTTCCTTTGTTCTGTCCACACCGATTTTCTCTACAGGATTATCGGTTTCACGTATTCCTGCTGTGTCGCAAAGACGCAGGGTAACATCACCAACAATAACAGTTTCTTCCACAACGTCACGGGTAGTACCGGGAATTTCCGTTACAATACTCTTATCAAAGCCTGAGAGCAGATTCATTAGTGTAGATTTACCTACATTTGGTCTGCCTGCAATAACTGTATCAATTCCGTGAATTATAGCCTGTCCTGCCTCATATTCGCTGAGAAGCTTTTCTATTTTTCCTTTTGCTCCTGAAAGCGTCTCCGTTATAGCAGTGTCAGTAACTTCGGGGATATCCTCCTCAGGGAAATCCGCCCATGCACACAGATGACCTGCCAAAGACACAAGGTCGCCTTTTATATCATCAATTCTTTTTCTGAGGGAACCTGCTTTTGTACTGACAGCCGCACGTGCTGCCTGACGGCTCTGAGCAGAAATAATATCCATAACTGCCTGAGCCTCGCTCAAATCCATTTTGCCGTTGAGAAAAGCTCTCTTTGTAAATTCACCAGGCTGTGCAAGGACCGCACCATTATCAAGGACAGCACGCAACACACATCGAGTTACATAAAGTCCGCCATGACAACAAAGCTCCACAACATCTTCGCCTGTAAAGCTTCTGGGCGCTCTGTAAAGTATAGCAACAACCTCATCAAGCATTTCATCGTTATCTACAGCTTTACCGTATGATGCATGATAACCCTCCATAGAGGACAGCGGTTTTCCACTTACAGATACAAAAACTCTGTCTGCAATTTCAATAGCTTCCTTACCTGATATTCTTATAATTCCGATACCACCCTGTCCCTGAGCAGTACTTATAGCGGCAATTGTATTTTCACTCATAAAATTCACCGTTTCCGTTTTTACTCTGTCTGATAAGAGAAATAAAAAACATACATAGTCTATAATAAAAATAAACAGGGCAGCTATTGCCGCCCTGTTTAGTATCGGCGAGCTTTTCCGCCGTTTATTACTTATCAATTCTGCCGTAAAGTGCAGCACCTTCACCCTCGTTAATAGGAGCACGCTTGGGCGTCTCTGTTGCATCAGAAGTAACATCGTAGCTGCGTCTGGGACGTCTGTCGTATCCTCCTTTACCTCTTCCTCTGCCTCCGCGATTATTGCGGGGAGCCTTAGGGTCAGGACCGATAACAACATGTCTGTTCATATTTTCGCCCTCACTCCATGAGATAGCGCCATTAACCTTCTGAACAGCAGTATGGATAATTCTTCTTTCATAAGGATTCATAGGCTCAAGGCTGGTTTTGTAACCAGTCTTTACAGCCTTGAAAGCAAGCTTTCTGCCAAGACCTTCAAGAGTTTTTTCTCTCTTTTCACGGTAGTCACCTGTATTGATTGTAACTTTATAGTAAGAGTTCTCAACGTGATTTGCAACCAGACCTGTAAGATACTGGAGAGCATCCAGAGTCTCGCCACGTCTGCCAATAACAGAGCCTACATCCTCGCCCTCAAGGTCGATTACAACTCCGCCTTCTTCAGACTCCTTAGAGCTCAGAGTAATACCCTCAAGACCCATTGCATCAAGCACAGCCTTAAGGAAGTTCTGAGCAACATCAGCAGGAGTTTCTCTGATAAAAGCTCTTACCTTGGCAGGACATCCGCCAAACAAACCGAGAACCTTCTTTTCAGCTCTCTGGATAATTTCAAATTCTGCTTCGTAAGTTTCAACACCAAGCTGTCTGCAAGCATCTTCCTGTGCAGCAACCTCGGTATCACCTACACCGATAGCCTCTCTAATCAAGATGTCACCTTCTTGTATTCTTTTATATTATAGAAAAAAGTTAATTTCAAATTTATACTGTGGCAATAACCATTTATTAAAGGTGTTTAACCGCTGCTTCCTGCTTTTCAAGCATAGCAACACGAGCCGCCTCGCCACGAGCGACCATCATTCCGGGTCCGAAGAAATAGTGGAGGACCAAGGATTGTACAAAACCCAGTACAGTGGAACAAATCCAGTAGAAACCTACAGCTGCGGGAACAGTATATGCAAGATATGCTGAGAACAGGGGAAGGAAGAGAATCATTGCCTTCATACAACCCTGCTGCTGACCGCCGCCTGTGCCGTTTAATTTCTGCATAACAAACTGTGATACTACAGATGTAGCAAAACAGAGTACAGGAATTAAAAGATACCATGAAAAACCAAGCTTAGAAGGAGTCTCCAACAGGTTAATTCCTGAGAAATTAAAGGATGCACAGAAATCTGTGATTTCAGGGATAGAAACCTTTGCACCTTCAAAACATGCCTGAATACATTCAAAGCTTGTAAAATATCTCATAATATCAATCTGTCCGCCATACATAGCAGAAGCACTGATATTAAGTCCGGGAATAGACACAAGCACATTCTTTGCCTGTTCTACCATAGCCTTGTCCAGATGAAGTGTGTTTGTAAGAGGATAAGCAACACTGTAAAAAACACCAATCATAATAAACATTGGAAGCAGTGAAGTAAGACAGCCGGAATAGGGGCTGACACCCTCTTTTTCGTAGAGTTTCTGGGTTTCTTCGTTAAGCTTTTCTCTGTTGTTAGCGTATTTTTCGCGAAGTTCAGCCTGTTTTGCCTGAAGTCTGGCGTTACCTGCCATAGTCTTCTGCTGTTTAATAGAAGACGGGAACAAAATAAGCTTTGCGATAATTGTAAAGATTAAGATAGCAAATGCGTAGTTATGCACTAACTGGTAAGCAAGCCAGAGTATATAACCGAAAATGCCTCCGATAAAATCCATAAGCTTAACCTTTCTTTCATCTCTTTTGTTTTTTCTGCGGGACGGGATCATACCCGCCTTTGGAGAAGGGGTTGCACCGCAGTATTCTCCATATAGCAAGAGCTGAGCCCTTTATTACACCAAATCTTTCGATTGCTTCATATCCATATTGCGAGCAGGTAGGATAATACTTGCAAGCAGGCGGTGTGTGTGGAGAAATTTTTGTCTGATAAAAGCGTATTAACCTGAGGAGCAGTTTTTTCATTCCTTATTCCTCCAGTAATCCAGCATCCTTAAAATGCTTTTTCATACTGCTGAGAATATGGGTGCTTTTTCTGTAAGGGGTTTTGCCTCTTGCAACGAACACAACGTCGTAGCCCGGACGCAAAGAACACTTAAGCTGAGCAAATGCTGCCCTGATAATACGTCTGGAGCGGTTACGCTCCACAGCCTTTCCGATCTTTTTGCCTGTGGTGATTCCGATACGCAGGTTATTTGTATTATTTTTTACAATGTAGGTAACGAGATCAGGAGAGACATACGACCGACCTCGGCTGTACGCCCGCCTGAATTCCCGATTTTCTTTTAAAGTGATGATATCACTCATTCAAACCACCTGTTTTACTTTGTGGGTAAAGGCCGGATTCTGACTGATAAAAAGAAAGACCACTTAAATGTGGTCCTCACTTTTAGTTAGCCAAGAACTATCTTTAAAAATTAGTAAGAAAGTCTCTTTCTGCCTTTTGCTCTTCTACGAGCAAGAACCTTACGTCCGTTCTTATCGGACATTCTCTTTCTGAAGCCGTGCTCCTTCTTTCTGTGGAGCTTCTTGGGTTGATATGTTCTGAGCATATTAATCCTCCTTTCGGATACATAACCTTGCAATTTAGCATTATACTTGAAATTTTATCTGTAGTCAATAAAAATTTTCGAATTTTTTTGACTTTTTGGAAAATTGTTTTTTATTAGTAAAAACAGCTTCAAATTTGCCACTATATCTTGTATTTATGCAATATTCAGACCACAAGTTGCAGATATAAAAAATCCTCCCTAAAGAGGATATAATATAAATAGTAATAAATACATTATATATACAAAAATAAAGTGTTAAAAACCATTGCATTCCTGCCTTGTTTTTGGTAAAATAAAATGGTAAATGTGAAAGGTTGTCTTTTCAGATTATGTGTCCTTTTTTATAAGTATTAATTTTTGCGTTATGAGTGGCAAAAATCTTCGTTGCGGATTGATTCCCCGCTTTTTTCAGGACACCAGTAAGAAATTTTTCAAAGACATTAATCAAAACAAGGAGGTACAGAAAATGGAATCTTTCAGCGACGCATGGGGCGTCATTTGCGAATACTGCAAAACAAAAATTACCGATGTAGCTTACAAAATGTGGATAAGCCGCATTGAGCCTGTAGATCTTGATTTTAAATCATTAAAAGCAACTTTACTTGTTCCTAACGAATTCCACAAGGACACAATAGAAAGATGCTACATAACCTTACTCGATGATGCATTCAAGGAAATTTTCGGCACTACTTTTGAATTATGCCTGATTACTCCTGAGGAAAAGAAGGTAACCATTCCTGAAGATACTGCAAAGGATGCAGGCTCTATCTATGACTACACTTTTTCAAACTTTATTGTAGGTCCCTCAAACACCTTTGCTCATGCTGCTGCTATGGCAGTTGCCGCAAAACCTGCTGACGCCTACAACCCCCTGCTTATTTATGGTAGTTCAGGACTTGGCAAAACCCATCTTCTCTATGCAATAGGCAATGAAATCAAAAAGAATAATCCAGATATGAGAATTCAGTATGCCAAGGGCGATGAATTCATCAACGAGCTTGTACAGGCTATCAGTAATGCAACAACTGCAGAATTTAAACAGAAGTACAGACATGCAGATGTACTCCTTGTGGATGATGTTCAGTTTATCGCAGGTAAAAACAGTACACAGGAAGAGTTCTTCCATACCTTCAATGCTCTTTACGAGGATCACAAGCAGATAGTTCTTATCTCTGACCGTCCTCCAAAAGACATGAAAATTCTTGACGAGCGTCTCCGCTCCAGATTTGAGTCAGGACTTATAGCTGACCTTCAGCCACCTGATATCGAAACAAGAATTGCTATTATCAAGAAAAAAGCAGATATTCTTGAGGTACCTGTTGCAGACGAGCTTGTTCTATACATTGCTCAGAGAATCAAGACCAATGTCCGTCAGCTTGAGGGTGTTGTAAAGAAGCTCAAGGCGAGATACCTGCTTAATAACGAAAAAATTACTCAGGCTGTTGTTGCAGAGGCTATATCTGATATTCTCAATAATGACAACACACCTGAACAAACAGTTGCTAAAATCATTGACGAGGTTGCCCGCACCTTCGGTGTTTCTGCTGACGATATCCGCTCAAAGAAAAGCCGTAAAGCATCTATTAACAAACCTCGTCACATTGCAATTTATATAATCAGAGAAATAACCGGTCTTTCTATGGCAGAAATCGGTAAGATTTTCGGAAATCTCCACCACTCAACTATTGTTTATACAACTCAACAGGTAGATAAACAAATGCAGGAAGAGCCTGCACTGAGAGAAACTGTGGAAGATATTATGAAGAATATCAGAGAATCTTAATTATTATATTGATTCTCACTTTTTCCACAAATTCACCAACATTAACATTTGACTTTTCAACATTTCATTATTTTCATTTCCTTGGAAATATAAATGTGGAAAATGAAAAAGTTTTCATCAAAACCCATTCGGAGAAAAAATTCCCATGAATACTTTTCTCCAATGCCTTTTTAACAAATTAACAGTCCCAACAACTTACAACAGTTTATTATTACATTTCTTTATAATTTCTTTCAGAAAGGATTTTACAGAATGAAATTTACAGTAATGAGGTCTGATATTGTTCAGGCAGTTCAGAATGTTTCCAGAGCAGTTTCTACAAAAGCAACTTTGCCTGCTCTTGAGGGAATCCTTATAAAAGCATACAACAATACACTCACCCTTTCAGGCTACGATCTTGAGCTTGCAATTACTACCACAATTGAGGCTTCTGTTTCTGTTGAGGGCGAAATCGTAGTGGGTGCTAAGCTCTTCTCTGATATTGTAAGAAAGCTTCCTGAGGAAATAGTTACCTTTGAAACAGATGAAAGAATGATTATCTACATCCAGAGTGGTAACGCTTCCTATCAGATTGTTGGTATTTCTTCTATGGATTATCCTGAAATGCCCAAGTTTGAAGCTCAGGATGAAATCAGAATCAACGCAGGTGTGCTTAAGAATATGATTAAGCAGACAATATATGCTGTTTCAGATAATATCAACAAACCTATCTACACAGGTTCTCTCTTTGAGATTAAAGATAAGGTAATGAGAATTATCTCTATTGACGGATATCGTATGGCAATCAGACGTGAGGATATCGACTGTGAATCCGACAATAAATTTATTGTTCCCGGTAAAATGCAGAGTGAAATTCTCAAGCTTATAAATGATGACGAGAAGGAAGTAACAATTATTGTAGGTCAGCGCCACGTTACCTTTAACGTTGATACATATTCAATTGTTTCCAGAATTATTGAGGGTAACTTCCTTGATTACCGTACAACTGTACCTAAAGCTGAGGAAACTGTTATCAGAATCAATACAAGACATCTGATAAATGCAGTTGACCGTATGGCTCTTATTACAAGTGAAAGAGTACAGAGTCCTGTACGTTTCTCTATTACACAGAATGAAATCAAGCTTTCCTGCCGCACTGCAGTGGGCAGAGCTAATGATGAAATTCCTGTTTCCACTATCGGTAAAGATGTTGTTATCGGTTTCAATAACAGATATCTTCTGGATGCTCTTAAGAATACAGAGTGTGACGAGGTTATGCTGGTATTAAACGGCAGCCTTTCACCTATGATTGTAAAACCCGTTCAGGGAGAATCCTTCCTGTTCTTAGTTGTTCCCATGAGGCTAAACGATGAAATCTGAGATAATTAAAATAAACGATGAATTTATAAAGCTGGATTCCCTGCTTAAATTTTCAGGACTTGCAGAAACAGGCGGTGAAGCCAAAGTTCTTATCCAGAGTGGAAAGGTGCTTGTAAACGGTGAGGTCTGCACAATGCGAGGCAAGAAAATGAGAGACGGAGATAAAGCACAGTATGGAGACAGAATTGTTGAGGTGTCCGTTGTTTGATAGTAAAATCTCTTGAATTCACTTCATTTAGAAACCTTAAGGACAATAAAATATATCCGAGTGACGG
>JAZSLX010000074.1:0-25354 GCA_045535605.1 Ruminococcus sp. | reverse complement strand
ACCTTCTTACCCATTTTGGAGAAGGAGATTGCAAGGTTAGCTGTAGCTGTAGACTTACCTTCACCCTTTGACCAGCTTGTTACAACAACAATTTTACTCTCTGATGCTGCAAGAGAGAACACAAGATTGGTTCTTGCGATTTTGTAGCCTTCAACAATGGCGAATTTACTGTCGCCATTAATTACATTCTTGGATTTATCTGCATAGTTTGCAGATTTTTTTGATGAACCTAATTTCATTATCTTCTTGCACCACCTTTCTTTTTGGATGAAGTGTCGGAGTCAAAGTCGACAATCTCCGCAAATACAGGAACACTGTAAGATTTGAAAAGATCATCACCCGGTTTGATTGTAGTGTCGATAATCTCGATGATAATGGAGATGAGAATAGAAATGATGAGACCTACAACAAAACCTATAAGTGCATAACGAGTCTCGTCAGGAGATGAATGGGTACGAGGAACTGATGCTGCATAGCCGAAAGGTACAGCTTCACCGCCTACGTAGTATTTATCGAATACCACGGGAGCTGCATTACGGATTGCATTGGCTGTATCAGCACAAACCTGGGCATCGCGACCGGTTACGGAAATTGAAAGTACGTTTGATTCGTTAACTGTACGGATCGTTACACTATAACCTGATGGGATAATCTCACGCATCTCCTCGGAATATGTGAAAATAACTGCACAGTGGTCAGCAAGGCTTGTGGAGTGAGTGATTGTACCTGATGAAAACTTTGAATCTTCTCCATTGGTACCCTCGGTTGTTGTTCCGATATATTTAATACAGATCATGGAACTTGAGGAATACCTCTTGGGAATAAAGTTGTCTGCGTAAATATAAGCACCAAGCGCTACAATAACAGACACAATAATGATGAGTTTGATATGAGCAATAATCATTTTAAGAATATCGTTTATTGTAATATCTCTCATCTGTACCATCTCCTTACTAAATCATATTCATAAATATATTCTCTTAATATAATAGAACATCTGAACTAATTTATAATTCTGTTATAGAATTATAAGACAATATGTGAACAATTCTGCTTTAGCCAAGAATACTCAAAAGCACACCCGCAGCAACTGCGGAACCGATAACACCTGCAACGTTGGGGCCCATAGCGTGCATAAGCAGGAAGTTTGAGGGGTTCTCTGACTGGCCTACCTTGTTGGCAACACGGGCAGCCATGGGAACAGCAGATACACCTGCTGAGCCGATAAGAGGATTAACCTTGCCCTTAGTGAGGACATACATAATCTTACCGAATACAAGACCGAATGCTGTACCCATAATAAACGCTGTAAGGCCGAGGACAATAATACCAAGTGTCTTGCCTGTAAGGAACACATCACCAGTAGCGGTAGCACCAACGGTAATACCAAGGAAGATAGTGATGATGTTCATAAGCTCGTTCTGAGCTGTCTTGAAGATTCGGTCTACAACACCGCTCTCCTTGAACAGATTACCAAGCATGAGCATACCTACAAGGGGTGCTGCACTGGGAAGCAAGAGAGCTACAACAATTGTAACAATTATGGGGAACAGAATCTTCTCCAGCTTGGAAACAGGTCGAAGCTGCTGCATTACAACAGAACGCTCCTTCTTTGTTGTGAGAAGCTTCATAACAGGAGGCTGAATAATGGGAACCAGAGCCATGTAGGAGTAAGCCGCAACGGCGATAGGTCCTAAAAGGTGAGGTGCAAGGATTGAGGTTGTGTAGATTGCTGTAGGGCCGTCTGCACCGCCGATAATACCGATAGCACCGGCCTCAGCATTTGTAAAGCCGATAAGCGTAGCAACAATAAAGGTAAAGAAAATACCAATCTGTGCTGCTGCACCGAGGATAAAACTCTTTGGGTTAGCAATAAGGGGACCGAAGTCAGTCATACAGCCGATACCAAGGAAGATAATAGGCGGATAGATACCAAGCTTAACGCCCTGATAGAGGTAGTAAAGAAGTCCGCCGTTTGTAGGAACATTGACAAACCATTCGCCGTCAATGCAGGTTTTGGCGTAGCTTATAGACTCAAGTGTACTCTGCAGGTTAGCTTCATTTATAAGAGTATCCACAGGCACATTACCATAGTCTCCTATGTGCTCTGCCAGATACTCTGCAAGAGGCATCATATTGGTAGAGGGAGAAGCCATAATATCGGGATAGAGGTTTACAAGCAACATACCAAAAGCGATAGGCAGAAGGAGCAGAGGCTCATACTGCTTTTTGATTGCAAGGAACAAAAGAACACATGCAATAGCAACCATTGCATAGTTCTTCCAGGAAAGCTCCATAAGACCGGAATCATAGAAAAGACCAACAACGGCGTCAAGAAAACCTTGTAAAATACCCATTATAAAAGTCCCTCCGATCTCATTTTAGGAATACTCTCCATAAGTCCTGCTGTTGCCCATTGAGAACGGTTGTTAGCACCTGTTGCAGGACGGATACCCACAACACGAACCTTACTACCGCCATAGAAAGCCTCAACAGCCGCAGTGATAACTGCAACAGTCTGAAGGTCAAGTGCGCCGTCAGAGGCAGGAGCAGATGATACAGGAGAAGTCACAGGAGTTGATTCTTCCTCTATGGGAACAACCTCAGCCTGTTTCTTAGCCAGTTTTTTCTCTTTTCTTTTTTGTGCTGAGTTCTGTGCTGCTGATACAATCTTGGAATAAGCCCAGATGATTCCGATAAGCAGAACAAGAACTGCGAATACAACAACAAAGCCTGTAATCAGGATGATAACTGACATATTGGGCTCTGCCGCAGCGAGGTAGGTAGTCATACAAAACCTCCAATAACAGATTATGCAAAAGTGACGCTTATGACAAACAGCAGACACTTTTCCACATATACATACATTGTATACTTTTTCTGAAGATTTTTCAATACAAAAAGTAAAAAACCGCCGAAAAATTTTCAGCGGTTTCGAAAATTACTGTATTTATCAGAGAATTATGCAGATAAGACCGTTACAGCCATCGTTGATAATCTTCTCAATTGTTTCTGTTAGCTTCCTTCTGGCGTCAGCAGGCATTCTGTAGAGCTTGTTCTGTAAGCCTTCCCCTACCAGGTCGCTGACAGACTTACCGAAAATATCCGACTCCCAGATTTTCACAGGGTCTTCCTCAAACTCGTGGAGCAGGTATTTTACCAAATCCTCGGACTGCTGTTCTGAGCCTACAAGGGGAGTTACTTCAGCACATGTTTCAATCTTCATCATATGTACAGAAGGAGCTGAGGCTCTCAGCTTTACTCCGTACTTACCGCTTTGCTTCACAATCTGGGGCTCCTCAAGTTGAAGCTCCTCCATAGTAGGCATTACGATACCATAGCCACTCTCCAGTACCTCATCATAGGCTTTCGCAATCCGCTCGTACTGGGATTTCTTTGAAGAAAGCTCAGAAAAGCTGTCAAGGAGGGATTTTTCATCGGGGATATCAAGTCCTGTCTGCTCGGAAAGTACGCGGAAGAACAGTTCTGAAGGAATCATAATCGTCAGCTCTGCCCTGCCGCAGGAAAGGTCAAGGGATGTAAGCTGTGAAGCTGTGATATATTCATTAAGGCATATTTCCTCTGCAACCTGCTGTACCTGACGGAGCTTCTCTATTCCACCTGCACACTGACATATCGCTGAGAATATACTCTGCTTCAGCCAATGGTCCTTAGGCAAAGACACAACCCACGAGGGGATATTCACGTTAATCTCCTGTATTGGGAATTCAAAGAGAATCTGAGCGAGGATTCTCTTAATCTCTGTTTCATCCAACTCAAGGCAGGAAATGGGAATTACAGGAACCTTATATTTTTTGGCAAGCTCTGAAGCCAGAGTCTGGCTTGCCTGAGAGGAAGGCTCAAGGCAGTTGAGAAGAATCACAAAGGGTTTGTTAATCTCCTGAAGCTCTCTGACTACCCTCTGCTCTGCTTCTATGTAATCCTCTCTGGGGATATCGCTGATTGTGCCGTCCGTAGTAATAACAAGTCCGATTGTGCTGTGGTCGGTTATTACCTTACGGGTGCCGAACTCTGCGGCCTTGTCAAAAGGTACCTCGGTATCAAACCATGGAGTTTTCACCATTCGGGGTGAGTCCTCCTCGATATATCCCAGCGCGCCCTTGACTATATAGCCTACGCAGTCTATCATCCTCACCGACAAGGTTGCGTTCCCCTCAAGGTTTATCTGCACCGCTTCCTCAGGAATGAACTTTGGCTCAGTGGTCATTATTGTTCTGCCTCCTGCTGACTGAGGCAGTTCGTCGTTTGCACGTGCTCTGCGGTAATCATCATCTATGTTGGGTATTACAAGGGTATCCATAAAACGTTTGGTGAACGTGGATTTACCTGTGCGGACAGGACCTACTACTCCGATGTATATATCGCCGCCACACCTTGCGGCTATGTCCTGATAGATGTTTCTCTGTTCCATTGCTTTGCCTCCACCTGATTTGAGTATTTATAATATAATGTATGAGATATACGCTAGATATATGACTCAGATATCCAATAGGTTAAGCTCTGAGTATCAGAAGCATACGGCTGTCTGTAAGGGTTTCATCCGATATTCCGTTTTCATTGCAGAGAGTACCCACACAGGCATTATAACGCTTTGCGATATCCCAGATTTTTTCTCCGCTTTGTGCATAATACAGGGTAAGAGGGCTGTAATTCTGAGAGAATTCACCCTCAACCGAGATAACCTCTGTTACCTGACGGACAGTACAGGGTGTACACACAGTTGCAGTAAGCCTTAGGTCAAGACGAAGCTCTATATCATTATTATCACCCAATCGGTAGCTGACGGAGGTAACAGTACAATTTGCACTGATAACATCTGTGAAGTCCCCTTGCATGATTTCCTCTGAGGATATATCAGCCTGACGCTCAAGGCTTATAAGCTCACCGTCTTCCGTACAGGCTATAATACATACATTTACCTTGCCGTTAAAGCTGAGGCTTGAATCCTTGACAGAGGCATTAACACTGCATTCCTCTGTAAAAATATCCAAAATCTTGCTGACGGGCTTTTCTCCAAGGGAAAGTACAGGCTTTGAAACTGCAGATGAGGTAATGGTCTGAATACCTGTGCACAAAGTCTGAGCACCCACATTAAGCTCTGTGGGGTATTTAGTAGAATAGGCATCACAGATGTAAGATATATTCTGAGGTTTATATCCCATGAGAGATACTGACAGCTTTGCCTCAAGGTTTATAACAGGCTCTTCGGTCATCATCTCATTACGCAGAAGAAGCTCATAGGAAAGCACATTAAGACGGATATCACGAATAGAGCAATCTTTGTCTGCTCCTGTTAGAATCTGTGTAAAAGGGAAAACATAGACAAATCTATCTACCTCCCCTGTGGCGGCATCGCATATATATAAAATTCTCAGGGTCATTTCGCCCTTTACAGTGATTTTATCCCCTGAAACAGAGACATCTGTGAGTATTGCACTCAGCTCACTGCGGACAATTGTTTCAAGGTTTGTTTTACTGCGTACAGCAATTGCCTCGCTGATATTTGATAGCTCCTGAGAAAACTCGCACAGCTCGTAAATATCCTTATTCTCAGCTTTAGTCTGCAAGTCTCCGTCGGTTTTATCCTCGTAAATATCGCAGATATTCCTGCCGATGATAGAAGCATACAGTGAAAAAGCTCCATGAACTGTGAGTCTGCGTGGAGTAAGTGCACGGCAGTTAAGGTACTCAGATTTTGCATGAGTGAGGATAATATGCTCCCCTACCTCACCGTTTACAGGAAAGGTTGCAGAGAAAGGCAGGGTTTGCTCACAACAACGGATTGCCTTTTTGTTGCTGTCACAATAGATAATACGCACAAGAGAGGCACCCGAAACAGAGAGCTGTCCCCCTGAGAATGTACGGGTGTATATTTTTGGAGTAAGTGAGCATTTGAGAATTTTCTCCATATCTGCACAATAATCAGGTAGAGTAAAATCCAAATCTACGGGTTGCTGTGAAACAGTATCAAGTATTTTTGAGGTTGTGCTGATGAGGCGTTTTTTGAGTGTGTAGTCCATATATTTTCTCTCCTTCTATGTTCTACAACATTGTATTAGGAGAGATGTGCGAATATGCCTGTAAACAGAAAAATCCACCGCCTGAAAATCAAGCGGTGGATAAATATTATTTAGAATTAGGAGAGACTTTAAATTTATGTGAGTCGGCAATACCGACTTTTGTCCCCCTTTTACATTTTCCCTGTCAGGGAAAGCAATCTTTACATAAGGGGGAGCATAGGTAGGAGCTAACTCCCTACCCTACAGCATCAGAGGTATTCGCCGATGAGGGTATCCTCAAGGAGTCCTGCAACGTACTTCTGGATTTCTGTTGCGTCCTTGATTGTGAGCTGACCATCTACATCAGCATCTGCACAGGACTCTGCCTTGCCGGAAAGTGTCTCAAGCTGAGCAACTACCTTCTGAATGAGGGTTGCGTCCTTGATATTAACGTTGCCGCTCAGGTCACAGTCACCGAGGAAATACTTCTGACCGGGGTTTACGGGGTCAGTAGGTTTCTCAGGGTCTGTGGGCTGATTGTCAGGCTCTGTGGGCTGACCATCAGGCTCTGTGGGCTTCTCAGGATCAGTAGGCTGAGTGTCAGGCTCTGTGGGCTTTGTAGGTGTGGGAGGAGTTACTGTGCCACCGGAGAGAAGCTTGCCGATACGAGCAAGAGGAACTGTGAAGTGGTCTGCGTCCTCTTTCTCGAAAGAAGATGTAGGATCCTGGCTGTACTCCTCTGCTGCGTTATTCCATGTAGAGGGATCAGCAGGAAGTGAGTTCATACCTGAAGTACCAAATGTGGAAACCTTCATAAGACCAATGCCGTTATCCTCAAGGTAAGAGGCATCAATGCCGAGAAGGTCAAGAGGAATTGACATCTCATAGAACATATCAAGAGACTTCTTGTGCTCAGGGTCTGCGTAGTAATCAATCCAGTTTGCAGAATCACTCAGTGTATCATCAGGTATACGGTTGTTCCATGTACCATAGCCCTCGTCGATACCCCAAAGGTTCTGGCTGATTGTGTCATTACCCCACATAAGCTTAATGCTTGACTGATATGTGTCGTTGTAAACAATTTTGCCGTCATCACCTGCTTTGTAAACAAAAGGACCGTTGGAACCGTTTGTGGAGAATGCTACAACTGTGTCAATGTTAGCATCAAGTGTGATACCGCTGTTCCATACTGTAGCATCGGTTGTTGTAGAACCGTCGCCCTCAATGGAGGGGTCAGTGCTGAAGTACATAAATACGGGCAGGTTGTAAATCCAGAGGTTACCCTGTGTGAGAGGGAAGTTGTCTGAAGGAGCAATAGCATCCTGAACGTTTGCCATTTCCCACATAAGGTAAAGGTTGCTGTTATCCCATGCAGCATAGAGAGCATAGTCATCAACTGCAATCTCATGCATTGAGCTGGGACGATATACACGGGGGTCGTCGTTTGCAACACCCTGTGCAATAAGCATAGAGCTGTCCCAATCAGAGATAGAGCCGTCAATTGTAATGGAAGCCTGCTTACCTACCTGACCGTTGGGGTTTGTTCCATAGTAACCGCCCAGAGCAGTAGCTGTAGAGCCGTCAGAGCCGTTACCACCTGAGGATGTAGCATCCTTCTTTGTGTATGTAGCAGAGGATGTTACTGTGCCGTTTGCGTTGGTAGCACTTACAAAGAGAGTTGTAGTTGCACCAACTGCAGTGGAAGCACCGAGAGTAACATCAGCACTGTCTGTGAAAGACTGCTGAGCACCGCCGTCTACTGTGTAGTAAGCGGAATCAGCATTCTTAACAGTAACAGTAACTGTAAGTGTTTCTGTCTTGAAAGAAGAACCGTCCTTCTTGCTGATTGTGATGGAAGGAGCAGCAGAACCGGGATTGTAATCCTCCCAGATACCTGAGGAAAGGTCGTAGAGCTTGTTTGCACCGGGGTAAACAAGGTCAGCAGTCTGAGTACCTGAGCCGTTGTTAAAGATAACATTAGCGAAAGTCTTGGAAGGTGTGTAGGAATACACGCCGTCACCCTCAGATGTCATCTGTGTACCGGGCCAAGTTGCATCTTTGTCGGAATCTGAGTTCCAAGTATAGCAGTAGGGTGTGCCGTAGCTTGAAGGAACTCTTACATAAATTGTGTCGCCTGCGGCGGAAACAGAAAGTGTTGCTACTGTGCCAACGAGAAGTACGAGAGCAAGTAACAGAGAAAGAATTTTCTTAGTACGTTTCATTACAAAAACCTCCTATATTATTGTAACTCAATGGTAACAGAAACTTTTTACAATTTCAAGATAATTTTTGCAAATTTATATATATAAGTTAAAAAACGACAACACGCTTGTCCGATTGTGTGTAATACAGGATTATTATAGTTACTCTCTCAGTCTTTTTACTACGCAAAAATCCAGCTCCCTCAAAGAGGGAGCCTTATGTTATGTTCTGTTATTTCTGCTTCTTTATCTTATAGAACTTCCGCAGAAAGAAGGATAGGAATTTCGGGTTTTCAAGTACGATAACTTTCAACAGATTCGCCTCCTGAATATACAGCAAAGTATTATTATGGTGATTGCCGAGACAACTACCACAAATTCATAAGGCAGACAGCTTGCAACAAGGAGTCCCGCCGCAAATGCTAATATACATCCGCACCTTGAGTTTCTCACACAAATCACCTCTTGGTTTATACTATGTGAGGTGTGAAAATGTGTGAATAAGTAAATTGTTTATTTATGCAGTAATTTAACTGCGGTTTGCTTCAATACGGGAATAGAACAGAACTCCGCCGATAATAAGAACTGCACCGATAATCTGAATAAGCTTTGGAATTTCTGAAAAGATGATTGCGGCAAAGGCAGCCGAAACCACAGGCTCACAGAGCTTTGACGCAGACACAAAGGACGGAGAAAAATATTTAAGGCACCAGCTGAAGATACTGTGTCCCATGATAGTTGAAAACAAAGAAAGGAGTAATCCAACCAATACCGCACTATAGCCATATCCAAAGAGGTTATAGCCTTTTACAATGCAGGTAATAACAAGGACAAGCATACAGGAGATATACACAATGTATGTATATGCTGTTGTGGACGCTTTTGTACGCACAACCGCTCCGATAAGAGTGTAAACTCCCACGGCAACAGCGGCAAGCAGAGCCAGTATATCACCGTAAAGCTGAGTGTCACTTGAAGAATCGGAATATGCAATCAATACACTTCCCAGAAGGGTAATTCCGATTGCAATTATGGCTTTCAGAGACAATCTGCCTTTCAAGAACAAGCAATATCCCAATGCAACCCAGATAACCTCTGTACAGACAATAGTAGTTGAACTGGCAACAGTTGTGTGACTGAGGGATTCAAACCACAGAACAAAATGTATAGCCAGAAAAACACCGCTGAGTGCACACAGCAATGCTGTTCTGAAAGGAATATGAAAAATCTCTTTTCTGACCTGCGGTTTAAAGAGCACAACAGGAGTCATTATCAATACTGTCCATATCAATCGGAATGCCGCAGTGACAACTGAAGGTGCCTGCGAAAATTTTACAAATATAGACGAAAGGGATATACCCAATACTCCTATGACAATCATAATCATAGGATGTTTTTCCAAAAATCTCATAGCTTTAATCCGTAGTTTCTGATTTCAAATACAAGCTGTAAGTTTAAGCTTCAAACTCTGATGCAGCCTCTTTGAGAAGCTGACGTATTGACAAGTGCTGAGGACAGGCGGTCTCGCAGTTTCCGCATTCTATGCAGTCTGTTGCCTTTCCCCCGTCTTTAAGCATATTGTAATAATCATCCTTTGTGCAATTCTCTTTGAGTGATTTTTTACCATTATACAGAGAGAAGATTGCAGGAATAGCTATATTCTCAGGACAGCCTGCCACGCAATACTTGCAATCTGTGCAGGGAATCTGTACCTGTGCCTTAAGAATTTGTGTAACCTTATTTATTGCCTTGAGCTCTGCTTCATTTAAGGGAGTGAAGTCCTTCATAAAGCTGATGTTATCGTTCATCATATCTATGTTTCCCATACCCGAAAGCACCATTATTACGCCCTCAAAGCCTGCGGCAAATCGGATTGCGTAGCTTGCGTTGCTGCCGCCACCCAGTTCGTCAAGTACAGCCTGTGCTTCTTTGGGAAGATTAACAAGTGAGCCACCCTTGACAGGCTCCATTACTATAACAGGTTTATTGAATTCTCTGCAGACCTCGTAGCATTTTCTGCTTTCTATGTTCTCGTCCTCATAGTCTGCATAATTAAACTGTATCTGTACCACTTCTATCTGGGGATACTCTGTGAGAATCTGTCTGAGAACTTCAGCTTTATCGTGGAAGGAAATTCCAAGATGTTTAATCATGCCTTCCTCTATAAGCTCCAGAGCTGTTTCAAAAGCACGGCACTCCTTGTACTTTGCAAAAAGCTCTGTGTTCATTGCGTGCATAAGCCAGAAATCAAAATATTCAACACCGCAGACAGAGAGCTGATGCTGAAGCAGCGGTCTTATCTCTTCATTACAGTTAAAGTTGCTTGGGCTGAGTTTGTTTGTTAAGACATAGCTTTCTCTGGGATAACGGGAAGTCAGACAAGCTTTCAGCGCTGTTTCGCTCTTTCCGTCTATATACACGTGTGCTGTATCAAAATAGTTGAAGCCATTTTCCATAAAGGTATCTATCATCTTAATGAACTCATCATGGTCTACCTCGTTACCATTCATCTTTAGACGCATACAGCCAAAGCCGAAGTTTTTCTTGATATTAAACATATCTCTCACCTCATTAAAATTTGTCATCCGTATATAAAAGATATTATATTTTGATTATAATACGCAATTACTGTTTTTACAATATACTTCTGCTTAAGTTTTTATCTGTTGAAAAAAAACACCTTTACTGCTATAATACAGGGTGAAAGGTGTTTTATTATGAGAACTATAACTATTAATAAAAACGATGCAGGACAAAGGCTTGACAAATTCCTGACAAAAAGATTTAAGACTATGCCAAAGTCCCTTATGTATAAATACATACGCACAAAGTACATAAAGCTCAACGGCAAGAAGTGTGCTATTGACAACGTACTCTCTGAGGGTGACGTGCTGACCTTCTATATCAAAGACGAATTCTTCGAAGTAAAATACGACGAGTATGAGTTTATGAAAGCACCCAAAAAGCTCACAGTTATTTATGAGGATGAAAACCTGATTATAATTGACAAGCCTGAGGGTGTGCTCTCTCACCCTGACAAGACATATCACTTTGACTCAATGGTAGCTCGTGTTCAGCACTATCTGTATGATAAGGGCGAATACGACCCCAAGGTTGAAAACTCCTTTGCCCCTGCAATGGCAAACCGCCTTGACAGAAACACGGGAGGACTTATCATTGCGGCTAAGAATGCTGCGGCACTTAAGGAGCTTAACAAGCTTATTAAGGAAAGACAGATAAAAAAAATGTATCTGTGCATTTGTGAGGGTACGCCTAAGAAGGCTGAGGGTCTACTCACCGGAACACTTACAAAGGACGAAAGCAAAAACAAGGTGAGTGTAAAAAAGAACTCTGGTGAAGGCAAAGAGATTGCCACAAGGTACAGAGTTCTGGACAGCTCAAAAAAATATTCACTTGTTGAAGTGGATTTGCTCACAGGCAGGACACATCAGATAAGAGCACATATGGCGTCTATCGGCACACCCTTGGCAGGAGATACAAAGTACGGCGGACAGCCCTTAAGAGTAAAGGGACACACAGGACAGGCGCTATATTCTTACAAGCTGATATTCGGTGAGATTGAGGATTCTCCCCTCTCCTACCTTTCCGGCAAAGAATTCAGAGCAAAAAATATATGGTTTGAAAAAGACGGAAAGGTTAATGTGTAAAAAAACAATGAAATTCACAAACCCTCCGTCAAAAATCAAAGATTTTTGCCACCTCCCTTTACACAAGGGAGGCTTTTTTTATAGACATAAAGGCGGACATAGTGCCTCGCTTACCCTGTGTTGCGCGATGAGACCAGAGTAAATCTGAGTTACACTGTGTGCAAAGGTCGGAGATGACTATATTCTCCTCACTGACACCTGAGCGGATAAGGAGGGTTTTGTTTGCAAGGGCAAGGTCTATCATAAATTTGTCGGGCATTGCACCCTTTGAGATTACAGGACTATCCTTGCCGAAAAGGTTAATGAAATGTTCAGCACAATCAGCACTTACCTCATAACAGCATTTACCGATTACAGGGCCTATGGCACAGACTAAATCCTGAGGATTTGTGCCGAATTCCTTACACATACTCTCTACAACCTTTGAGGAAATCTCCCCTACTGTGCCACGCCAGCCTGCGTGTGCAAGTCCGATTGCCTTATTCACAGTATCTACGAAGAACACAGGAGTGCAATCTGCATAGTAGGTTACAAGGGTGACTTCAGGGTCGTTTGTAATGAGAGCGTCTACAGACAGCATATCCTTCGGTTTATAAATACCAACACCGCGGTTTTCCTTGGTGACTTTGCGTACGACTGTCTCGTGAATCTGAGCAGAGGCGGTTAAAGATTCGTATTCAAAGCCCACTGCTTTACAAATTCGTTTATAGTTTTCCGTTACGTTTTCATCACTGTCACCTCTGCCGAAAGACAAATTCATTGATGTAAACTCACCCTGTGACACACCGCCCAGTCGGGTAGAAAAGGCATGGCGGATAAAGTCAATACTGCTTAGTCGGTTATAGGTCAGAAAAGGTACCTCTCCCTGATTAAGAGTCATTACCTTGGAATTTATGTTCATATACACACACCTCTCAATGGTTTTTATTATATACTAAAATGACTTGCAAGACAATAATATTCGTGATATACTTAAAGAAATCAAGAATAATACGGACAAAGGAAGTTTAGTATGTTCAAAAAGAAGAAGAAACTACTCGGTGCAAATATACCCCACAAATGCGACTACTGTCAGAATTGTGTGGTTGAAGGCGGAAAGAATTTCTGCAAATATAAGAAATCCATTAATAAAAAGGGCAAGTGCTCTAAGTTTGACTACAATCCTGTTATGAGGAAGGTAGAAGCTCCCAGAATGCTTGAAACCTTTGACGCAGGTGATTTTACACTATAATTAATATGATAAGTAAAAGAACCTTTCTGTGTGATACAGAAAGGTTCTTTTTTTACTGATAGTAACCGGCAATGTGGCGGAGCTTCTCCTTTGCTCTACGGATATGCCTTGATACTGTTGAGGGATGTAAAGACAGCTCCCTTGCTATATCCTTCATCTTCCGCTGATTAATACAGTGCTCAACAAGACAGAACCGCTGAAGCTCTGTAAGCTCGGTGAGCAGTGCCTTTTTGAGAATTGTCTTCATTTTCCTGCGTTCGTCCTTGTTGGTACCGCCTGCGGATGTGTATGCAAGATAGGACACTCTGTCATATAAAAAATCTTCTGCAGGCATTACATTACGCGACATGGCGCTTCTCCTGAGCTATGCCCCTGAGATATGCGGCGGTATGAACACATTCATAGTAGATAATTTTCAGCTTCTGAATATTATCTGCTATAGTCTGGCGCTGATTCAGGGGTGCAGACTTTTGCCTTTCTTTGAGCCTGTCGATGTTCCGAAGAACAACACCGGCTTCCTCCATATACTCCTCCGACCATTTTAAATAATCCATATTTTTCATATCCTTTCGCTTGACTTCATACTCATAACAAATTGGGGCGTATTCGTTATATCTGAGCTGTGAGATTTATTCTCACAATAATATACTAACATGGATTTTCTCATTTTTCAATAGTTTTTCGAATATTTGTTCGATATTTTTTCCGAACAAAAAGCACCGCAGTGAAAAACAGCGATGCTTATGGGATTATTCGGTTTTTGTATCTGAGGATGCTTCCTGACTGTCATTATCAGGGCTCTCATCTGTTTGGGGTTTAGGCTCCACGATTTTTTTTGTAAAAACTATACCCTCGTACTTCTGCTTAACGTACACCTGACCTGCAAATTCCTTTTTGCACTCAGGGCAGACAAAGAAAGCCTTGAAGCTGCGGCTTTTAACGTTCCACTTTGACTTCTGAACACAACGTGCACCGCACTCGGGACAATCAAAGAACATCTTTGAGCGGTCAACCAAGGGGTTTCGGATATCGGTGATAAGCTTTGACTTAAAGGTTAATTTGCGGTAAAACTCATCATCTTTTGTGTCCTCTATGAATTCATCAAGAACTGATTTTTTGAAAAGTGCTTTGAAGCATTTATGGCTGAGGTTTGCATCAGCTAAAGCTCTGTGCTGGTCACCCTCAACAGGAATAGAGAGAAGCTCAGCACAAGCAGAAAGTCCAAGCTGACGGGAGGCACTGCCTACGCCTAAGATGTGCTCGCAATAGCTCTGCAAGTCACAGTAGCGCTTCATAAAGTTGATTTTTTCTCCTCCTGTAAAGTAGCTCTGGTTTTCAAGGAGTGCCAGCAAATCCGAGGTGCTCCATGTCATGAGCACACTGTCACCGAGGAAGTCAGCAAAGCTCCTCATAGCACTCTGAAAATCATTCTCTGCTGCTTTAAGATCATCAAAGGTAACGTTTGTAAGCTTCTTTACATAGGGATTCATAAACTTTCCGATTACAGGGCGAATGAGCATAGCGAAGCTATCGATGATGTTCATATCATCATCGATTTTTACTGCGCCGAATTCAAATATCTCGTTGATGTACTTCTTGCGTTTCTTGCTGAAAGCAGCATTCCACTCAAGGTCGAGAATTACATAACTCATTTACGGAAAGCCTTCTTCATTCTAAGTTCTTTGGAAAGGATTGTTTTTCTCATACGGATTGACTCGGGAGTAACCTCAACAAGCTCATCATCTGCGATGAACTCAAGGCACTGCTCCAGAGACATAATTGTGGGAGGAACAAGCTTGAGAGCATCGTCTGAGCCTGAGGCACGGGTGTTTGTCATATGCTTACGCTTGCAGACATTGACTGTCATATCCTCACTCTTGGGATTTTCGCCTACTATCATACCCTCGTAAACCTCAACACCTGCACCAATGAAGAGTCTGCCTCGCTCCTGTGCCTGATAAAGACCGTAGGCTACGCTCTCACCTGATTCGTGAGCAATGAGAGAACCCTTGTGACGGGTGATAATCTCACCCTTCATAGGCTCGTAGGAATCGAATACACTGTTCATAATACCGTTGCCGTTGGTATCTGTGAGGAATTCGGGGCGGTAGCCCATAAGACCTCTGGAGGGAATGCGGAACTCGATATGGGTCATATTGCTGCCAACTCTGGCACCCATATTGATAAGCTCTGCCTTACGGGAGCCGAGCTTCTCCATAACAGGGCCAACGTAGTTATCGGGGACTTCTATCATCAGGTACTCCATAGGCTCGCACTTGACTCCGTCGATTACCTTGGTGATAACCTGAGGACGGGACACCTGAAACTCATAACCCTGACGGCGCATTGTTTCGATAAGAATTGACAGGTGAAGCTCACCTCTGCCTGATACCTTGAAGGTATCGGTGGAGTCGGTTTCTTCAACACGGAGTGCTACGTTTGTTTCAATCTCTCTGAAAAGTCTGTCACGAAGATTACGGGAGGTGACAAACTTACCCTCTCTGCCTGCAAAGGGGCTGTTGTTGACGATAAAGTTCATGGATACTGTAGGCTCGTCTATCTTGATGAAAGGCAGGGGCTCAATGGTTTCTGTGTCACAGATAGTTTCGCCAATGTTGATTTCGCCGATACCGCTGACACAGACGATATCACCTACTGTAGCAGTGTCGGTTTCTACACGGGAAAGGCCCTGATACTGATAAAGCTTTGAAATCTTAACACGCTTCTGAGTGCCGTCTGCACAGCAAAGAGTTGCCTGCTGACCTGATTTTACAGTACCGCGCTCCACTCTGCCGATACCGATTCTGCCAACATACTCGTCGTAGTCGATATTGGAAAGGAGAAGCTGGAGTCCACCCTCACTGTTTCCCTCGGGAGCAGGGATTTCCTCTACAATCTTCTCAAAGAGAGGCTTCATATCTGTGCCCTTCTCGTGGTAGTCAAGCATTGCGTAGCCTTCACGGGCAGAGGCATATACTACAGGGAATTCAAGCTGGTCATCGTCAGCACCAAGCTCAATGAAAAGGTCAAGCACCTCGTCGATTACTTCCTCAGGTCTTGCTCCTGTACGGTCAATCTTATTGACAACAACTACAACCTTCTTCTTAAGGCTCAAGGCTTTCTTAAGAACAAAGCGTGTCTGGGGCATACAGCCCTCAAAGGCATCTACAAGAAGCAGAACACCGTCTACCATCATGAGGATTCGCTCAACCTCACCGCCAAAGTCGGCATGACCGGGGGTATCTACAATGTTGATTTTTATATCATTATACATTACAGCTGTGTTCTTGGAGAGAATGGTGATACCACGCTCACGCTCAAGGTCGTTTGAGTCCATAACACGGTCAGCTACTACCTCGTTTGTGCGGAAAATACCGCTCTGGTGGAGAAGCTGGTCAACTAATGTTGTTTTGCCGTGGTCAACGTGAGCAATGATTGCTACGTTTCTTAAATTTGCGTTTACACTCACAATATCATATCCTTCTGTAAAATTCCAATGTAAGATTATAACATAATGCGACAATAAATACTATGGTAATATTATATGAAAATTATTCTATATAAAGCTGATATATTAGTTTTCAAATATTCTTTACAACGGGAAACTGTTAGTATATAATATATTATGTATTTTTATGATTAAAAAGGAGGAATCCGTATGGGTTATACTATTGCGGAAAAAATCATTAAAGCTCATCTTGTGGAAGGCGAGATGATTAAGGGTACTGACATCGCCCTGAGAATTGACCAGACTCTGACTCAGGACGCAACAGGTACTATGGCATACCTTGAGTATGAAGCTATGGGTGTTCCCAGAGTTAAAACAGAGAGAAGTGTTGCTTACATAGACCACAACACTCTGCAGACAGGCTTTGAGAATGCTGATGACCACAGATTTATTCAGTCTGTTTGTAAGAAGCACGGTATCTATTTCTCCCGTCCCGGTAACGGTATCTGCCATCAGGTACACCTTGAGAGATTCGGTATTCCCGGCAAGACTCTCATCGGCTCTGACAGCCATACTCCCACAGGCGGCGGTACCGGTATGCTTGCTATCGGTGCAGGCGGACTTGACGTTGCTGTTGCTATGGGCGGCGGCGCATACCACATTACTATGCCCGAGATGGTAAGAGTTAATCTGACAGGTAAGCTCAGCCCTTGGGTATCTGCAAAGGATATTATTCTTGAGGTGCTCCGCATCCTTTCTGTTAAGGGCGGCGTAGGCAAGATTATCGAGTACGGCGGTGAGGGTGTTAAGACTCTGTCTGTTCCCGAGCGTGCTACAATCACAAACATGGGTGCAGAGCTTGGTGCTACTACCTCTGTATTCCCCTCTGACGAAATTACAAAGACATTCCTTGAGGCTCAGGGCAGAGGCGATGTATGGACAGAGCTTTCTGCAGATGCAGACGCAGTATATGACAAGGTTATTGACATTGACCTTTCTTCCCTTGTTCCTATGGCTGCTTGTCCCCACAGCCCCGACAACATCAAGACTATTGAGGAAATCGGCGAGAAGAAGGTTGATCAGGTTTGTATTGGCTCCTGCACAAACTCCTCTTACCTTGACCTGATGAGAGTTGCAGCTATCCTTAAGGGCAAGACAGTTTGTCCCTCTGTATCTCTTTCTATTGCTCCCGGCAGTAAGCAGGTATTCAATATGCTGGCTCAGAACGGCGCACTGGCAGACCTGATTGCGGCAGGTGCAAGAATCCTTGAGTGTGCTTGCGGTCCCTGTATCGGTATGGGTCAATCCCCCAACTCTGCAGGTATTTCTCTTAGAACATTCAACAGAAACTTTGAGGGCAGAAGCGGTACTGCTGACGGTCAGATTTACCTTGTATCTCCTGAGACAGCGGCTGTATCTGCACTGACAGGTGTATTCACAGACCCCAGAACTCTGGGTGAAGCTGTGGACATCCAGCTTCCTGAGAAGTTCCTTGTTAATGACAATATGATTATCGAGCCTATTGAGGAAGAGCTCATGGACACTGTTGAGGTGCTCCGCGGTCCCAACATCAAGCCCTTCCCCACAACCAAGCCCATGGAGAATACTATCGAGGCTTCTGTTGCTCTTAAAGTTGGCGATAACATCACTACTGACCACATTATGCCTGCAGGTGCTAAGATTCTTCCCCTGCGTTCAAACATTCCTGCAATTTCTGAGCACTGCTTCACTGTATGTGACAAGGAGTTCCCTGCTCGTGCAAAGGCTCTCGGCTCATCCATTATTGTAGGCGGTAACAACTACGGTCAGGGCTCATCCCGTGAGCACGCAGCACTTGCTCCCCTTTACCTTGGTGGTAAGGCTGTGCTTGTAAAATCCTTTGCAAGAATTCACAGAGCAAACCTTATTAACGCAGGTATTCTCCCCCTTGAGTTTGCAAATGAAGCTGACTACGATACACTTATGCTGGGTAATGAAATCGTTATGCCCGATGTAAGAACAATCATCGAAAATGGCGGCGACGTTATTATTGAGAACAAGACCACAGGCAAGACTATCACTGCAAAGTGCGACCTGACTCAGAGAATGAAGGATATCATTCTTGCAGGCGGTCTCTTAAACTACACAAAGGAGCAGAACAATGGCTAAGATTAAAATGACAACTCCCCTCGTTGAGATGGACGGAGATGAAATGACCAGAATTATCTGGGCACTTATTAAAGAGGAGCTTATTCTCCCCTTTGTTGACCTAAAGTCTGAATACTACGATTTAGGTCTTGAGCACAGAAACGCAACTGACGATCAGGTAACAATTGACAGTGCTGAAGCAACTAAGAAGTACGGTGTTGCTGTTAAGTGTGCAACAATTACTCCCAATGCTGCAAGAATGACAGAGTATGACCTGAAGCAGATGTGGAAGTCCCCCAACGGCACAATCCGTGCTATCCTTGACGGCACAGTTTTCCGTGCACCTATCCTTGTAAAGGGTGTTGTTCCCTTTATCCCCACATGGACTAAACCCATCACAATTGCACGTCACGCTTACGGCGATGTATACAAGAACACTGAGATGAGAGCTCCTGCAGGCTCTAAGGCTGAGCTTTGCGTAACAGATGCAGATGGCAACGAGACCCGCTCCACAATTATGGAGTTCAAGGGTGACGGTATTGTTCAGGGTATGCACAATACTGACGCAAGTATCTCCTCCTTTGCACGTTCCTGCTTCAACTATGCACTTGCTACAAAGCAGGATGTATGGTTCTCTTCTAAGGACACTATCTCTAAGATTTACGACCACAACTTTAAGGATATATTCCAGGATATCTATGACAACGAGTACAAGGAGAAGTTTGAGGCTGCAGGCATCGAGTACTTCTACACCCTTATTGATGATGCTGTTGCCCGTGTTATCAGAAGCAATGGCGGCTACATCTGGGCTTGTAAGAACTACGACGGCGACGTTATGAGCGATATGGTAGCTACAGCTTTCGGCTCACTGGCTATGATGACAAGCGTACTTGTATCTCCCGACGGCGTTTATGAGTACGAGGCTGCTCATGGTACTGTACAGCGTCACTACTACAAGCACCTTAAGGGTGAGGAAACCTCCACAAACTCTGTTGCAACAATCTTTGCATGGAGCGGAGCACTCAGAAAACGTGGTGAGCTTGACGAAAACACAGAGCTTATGCACTTTGCTGATATGCTGGAGAAAGCTACTGTTGACACTATCGAAAGCGGTGTAATGACAGGCGACCTGTACCTTATCTCTACTCTTGAGGAAAAAAAGAAGGTCAACACTCAGGACTTCCTCAAGGAAATCGGAAAGAGACTTGCTACTCTTATGGCTTAAGATTAGCAAATAAGTTAACCTGAACGGAGGGTTATTATGAGTAAAACAGACGGTCAGATTTCTATGCCCGTAATCCGCAGACTGCCTAAGTACTACAGATGTCTTTGCACTCTGGAGCAAAACGGCGTGGAGAAAATTTCATCACGTGCTCTTGCAGAGGCAATGAACATCACAGCTTCTCAGGTAAGACAGGATTTAAACTGCTTTGGCGGATTCGGTCAGCAGGGCTACGGCTATATAACCAAAACCCTCCGGGAAGAAATTGCTAAACTGCTGGGTATTGATGAGCTTAAAAACACTGTTATATATGGCATTGGTAACTTGGGACGAGCTGTGCTTTTCCACTTCGATTTTGAAAAGTTCGGCTTTAAGCTCTGCGGTCTTTTTGATACTGCTCCCCACCTTGTGGGTACTGAGCTTGCAGGCTTTACTATCAAAGACAACTGTGATATTGATGCCTGTGTAAAGGAAAATTCTGTCACCACAGCGATTCTCTGTATTCCTACTGTGAGTGCTGAGGAAGTAGTTAAAAAGCTCTATGACGCAGGAATCAGAAATTACCTTAATTTCAGCCACTTTGACATTAAGGCACATTACCCCGATTGTGTGGCAAATGATGTTCATCTGAGTGAGAGTCTGATGACTCTTGGCTACCTTATTACAAACAAGGAGCCTGACACTCAGGAGTAATACATAAAGAAATAACCCGTATGTACTTTGACTGGTACATACGGGTTTGTTTTATTTTATGATATTTTTTAGTTCAATAAGGGAGTCGATAACAACTGCGTCTGTCACCGCAAACTCACGTCTACTCTGATGACCTTTAGTGTTGAGAACACAATCGCAATTAAGAGCCTTTGCCATCTGCCAATCTGCCACACAGTCACCGATAACAACAACCTCCTCAGGATTTATACCGTTATCAGAAAAATACCGCTTTGCAAGGAAGGTCTTATCCCCTGCGTTGTAATCTGTCAGTGCAAGGACTTTCTGAAAATATCCGATGATACCCAGAGTTTCAAGTCGGGCAGAGACTTTATCAATATGAGAAGCAGATACCACAAGCTGATGTTTATTAAGAAAAGAAAGGTAAGAAAGCACATCAGGAGCACCTTCCATTAAAGGCTCTTGCTTCAGGTGCTTTTCGTAGCCTGAGTCAAACTCTCTTATTGCCTCCTCGGGAGTGATAGTATCAGGTATAAAAACCTGCTGGTAAAACTTCCAAATGGGAGTGTCTACAGCTTTGTAATAATCATCTATAGTGATTACATTCTGGTTTCGGCGAATAAGCATATCATTGACAGCACCCAAAGCGGCATAAACGTCGTCTACAAGGGTACCGTTGAAATCCCAGATAATTGTTGTGTAGTGCTTCATTATAAATCCTCTAGCCTATTAATCAGACCCAGAGATTCATAAACCGCTTTGAGTCTGATTGCTTCCTCTGAATCTGAAGATGTGAAATACTTATTAATATTAGTTGTCTTTACATTTTTCTTGACGAAAAGGCGGTTAAACCAATACACCGGCACAAAAAAAGGATAGAGGAAAGGAACCTTATCCACTGCATTATAGCTTCTTCGCATAAACTTCGGCGAGGGAAATATTTTTGTGATAATTTTTGCTATTCCCTGCTTTTTAGCTTTCAGCTGAGTGTCGCTGTTATTCCTGATGGATTCAGCCAGGAATACAGCTTCAGCTTTTCCGTAAGTGCCTGAATTAAATATAAACTGAGATAAGTCAGAACAAACATCAGGAGCTTCATTGCCTGATAACCAATTTTCACATATTCTGATAATCTGCTTTTCAAAATCATCAAGAAGAATATCGGAGAAAACTTTTGTGGTATATTCCCTGTCAAGAAATGTGCTATGCCTTTTTAAGAAAAGATACACATCCATAAGCATACGAACGCCTGCACCGCCTGTCTCCAGATGATGCGCCAGATGTTCAAGCATATAGATGTATGAATCCTCCAAAGACAGTTTTGCAATGCAGTAGTCCTCCTGAAACGCTACTCTGTCCCAGACATTAAGAAAGTACTCATACGCAGGAGATTTACTTTCAAGCAGTGAAGTATGAATTTCGTAGTGAAGTATTTTATCTTTTCTGTAGGAGATATCTTTTTCTCCTGTATTCTCTTTGTTGTAGCCCTCGGACAAAAAGAAATCATTAATTCTTTTTCTGTCACTGTCCAAACAGAGGATATCCACATCCGTCATTGTTCTCAAAAAAGGCTGAGGATAAAGGTCTTTTGTTAAAATGCCTTTAACAGGTATAGCACGGATACCTGACTTATTGAAAGCAGACAGTATTCTGTCTGTTTCTGTGGTCAGGTTAATATCAGTTATTATCTGCTCATGATATATCTGCTTAAGATAAGGGAATGAACTGTGCTGAGGTTTTCTGTCTGATGGGATTTTTTCAATTGCATACCAGAGCATAGGTACCAGAGAGTGTCGTACGGCAAAATCCGCTATAACACCCCAGTCAACAGGCTCTGTCGGTTCAGGTATATCTGTGCTGTTGATAACAGATTGCATAAGCAAAAGAAAATATTTATGATTGTAATCAGTTATTCTCCTGTTTGATGTCATTTACAATCACCTTAATCTTGGCATTTTCTATTCTAACTTCTTTGTTACAAACCTTGTTTGCAGCTTTCTTGTGAGAAATGAGAATACAGGTTTTATCAGAAAGCTTGCGGATATTTTCAAGAAGTCTCAGCTCTGTTTCTTCATCAAGGGCTGAGGTTGCCTCATCAAGAAGAATAACAGGAGCGCCTGAAAGGATAGCTCTTGCGATTGCAATACGCTGAATCTGTCCCTCAGAAAGACCCAGACCCTTCTCACCTATTACGGTTTCAAGCTGCTGAGGTAAGTTGTAAATAAAATCAGCACAGGCAAAATCGATTGCCTTGCGAATTTCTTCCTCTGTTGCATTCTCGTTGATGAAAGCTATATTCTCTCGGATTGTACCTGAAAGGAGAAAGTTACCCTGAGGTACATAGGAGAAGAGCTTGCGGAGGTTGCAATCAACCGCAACCTTGCTGCCATCCTTCATATTAAGATAAATCTCTCCGCTTTCAATACTGAACACATCAAGTAAAAGCTTTGTGAGGGTACTCTTGCCTATACCGGATATGCCTGTCATAACAACCAGATCGCCTTTTTCTATACTAAGAGATGTATTGTCAAAAATAAGGTCTCTGTCGTATCTGAAGGTGATATCCCTGAACTCGATAGATGAAAGATTATTGTAAAGGGCATTGAAATCAATGTTGCCGTCGTTGATTGACACCTCATCCTCTATTTCTTCAAACTCAATAATTCTCTCAGCGGATCCTATAGCAGAATAATACATGGGAAGAACACCTGTAAGAGAATTTATGGGAGCACTTATCTGAGAAATAAGAGAAAGCACCTGAGAAAGGGTACCGTAAGTGATAAAGGGATCGCCCTGTGCAATTTTCACTGCACAATAAAAAAGTCCGAAAAGATATGCCGCATTAAAAGCTACAGAAAAAGAGCTATGGGTTGTAAGAGAAATAATATTCCTCTTTGCTTTACGTTTATAGTTTGTTTCCTGAAGCTCGGAGGAAACATCGCAGACCTTTTTCTCTGCACTGAACACTTTGATTACAAGCAGACTTGAAAGGGTTTCCTGCATAAAGGAACGGATTCTGCCGTCGGTTTCCATAATCTGCTTATGGTATTCCTTCATATACTTTTTAAACAAGGATGACACAAAGAAAACAAAGATGCCTACAGCAAGGAACGCCACAGTAAACCAAGGGTCGATTGATAAAAGAACAAAGAAGATACCGATAATTCGTGCCAAAGCAAAAGTAAGTCCAGGAATAAGCGAAGTAATAGCACTGACAATAGTGCCAACATCATTGTTCAGACGGTTTATCATTTCACCTGTATGGAACTTTGTAATTTTTGAGTAATTCTTTCTGAGTATGTTTTTATATAGATTGGATTTAAGGTCGATTGTGAGTCTTGCATTGATTTTGAAAACAAGATGATTACTTATAACAGTAAGAATGACTCTTGTTAAAATCATCGAAGCAAATAATATACCCCAGAAAGTCACACCCCTGAGCTTATCCTCCAAAAGAACACCAAAGCTGCTTTTTCCTGTAGCTGCATCAACAACATTCCTGAGCATATAGGAATTAAACACAGCAATACCTGCAAGAACAACATTAATTACTGTAAGAAGTATAATGTTAAACCACTGGGGTCTGGAATTATTTATCATCCATTTCAAAGCTTTGCTGTCTGTAAGAGCTTTGAAAAACTTTTTGAAAGTGAATTTATCTTCCAACACCTTCACCTGCCTGCAAATTTTTCTGTAATAAAACAAGACCGCACAGGATACTGTACGGCTTGAATAATAAGTTTCAGTATGTTAATCAAGAAGATCTGCATCAGAAAGCTGTGCAACAAACTTCTTTACATCATTTCTTGCAACTTCCTCATCAACCTCATAATGCTCGAGCATAGCAGAAACTACAGCATCTTCTGTTGTGTCATTTTCAAGAAGCTGCCACAAGAATGCACCTGCTTCATTAAGGTTAATCATGCCGTTAAAGTCTGCAACAGCAGGACCGATGGGAACTACAACATAGCAATCTGCAACTTTTCTGAGCATAAAATTTTCTTTGATTTTCATAATAGATTCTCCTTAATTTGTAAATTCAAATCTGCCTTTGTCACCTGAAGAGCCACGCTGACAGCATTGTCGCTGTTAGTGCAGTTCATAAGGTAAAAGGGGTAATTTTCAATTATAAATGAAAACATAGACAGCAATCTGTCATATATCTTCGGGTGATTCGCAAGACGTGCCTGTTTATAAAGCAATGGAATTGCAGAAGCAGAAGGGATTCGCTTGATAAAATCCGAATCTGAACGCTCCAAAAATATAACACCGCCAAGCTCTGCGCAAGCATTGAGTTGCTTGTCTGTTCCGCCTGCGAAGGGCGTTCCGTACACATAGCATTTTCCGTCTATGATTCTGAACGAGGGTTTGTCGTCGTTGATTACTACAGCCTTATCAGGATATAACCGACATATTCTCTCAGTTAGTGTAGACTTACCTACACCTGAATCTGCAGAAAAAAGATAAACCTTGCCGTCATAAAGCACAGCAGAGCTATGTATGAAACTTCCGTTAAATCGGGTAAGAATCATATTGAATTTTTTGAAAAGCACCATGTTTTCGGATACAGGAGGGGTGATGTCAACTCCCTTTGTAACATAATAATCAATTTCCTCTGCAGTAGCGATTATCTGAGCATCCGGTTGTATATTGTCATCAACAAGATATGGTGCATACCAATGCTGTGTTTCTTTATATGCCGGTGACATTTCGACAAAAATATCAGCAATTTTATATATCGGCAAGTTATACATCTGACCTTTCA
>JAZSLX010000036.1:0-22409 GCA_045535605.1 Ruminococcus sp. | reverse complement strand
CGTGCTAACTGCTGAAGGTTAGAAGCTCCGCCTGAGCCGTAACCCTGAGGTAATCTTGCTTTCATATTAATCAAACTCCTTGTATAAATTATTATTTAAATTCGGTAGTTTTCTGACTACCTTTTACTTGTGATGCAAAATTCTTAATAAGAATTATCCCTCTGTAACATCAACACCGCTTGACTTAAGGTCACCTAAAAGGCTATCAAGGGGGTCGGCTTCTTTTTTATCTTCTTCAGGTTTTTTGTAGGGACCCAGTGTGTATCGTTTGCCTGTTATTTCTTGCACAGCCTTTCTCAGGTTATCACGCTGAGCAGAGCTTTGCAAGAGTTTAAAGGGGATATCCGTGCTTGCGTCAATGAGCAGATAATCACCGCTTACATAGGCGGTAGTTCCCTCAAAGGATGATGCAATAACCTTTGAATACTGCTTAAGGTTTGCCACAACCTCAGGCCAACTCATTAAGGGAGTTGCTTCACGCATAATCCTATCCATATCAACATGAGATTTCCTTTTGGGAGGCTGTTGTGCAGGTGTTTCAACCGGAGGCTCCGTTACTTCGGGTGAGGAAACGGATTCTGATTTTTCTGTCACAGGTTTTCTGTCCTGTGCATAATCTGTATCAGCTTTAGCCTGAGAAACAGGGTTTTCTGTTTTTAGAGGAACAGAAGCCTCTGACGCTTCCTTCGGTGTTTCCTTTGCCGCAGGGGCAGGGGAGACAGGATTTTCAACAGGAGTAGAAGCCACCGTAGTTGTCGCTACAGGAATTCCGCATTTAATAGCCTTTTCAAGGGCGGAAATACGGGCAAGCAGAGACTCCAAAGAGGTTTCAAGTTCAGGAGCACTGAGCTTTACAAGTGCAATCTCAAGCTCAATTCTGTTGTCAGAGCCTTTGCCCATTCGCTCAAAAGCTGACTGAAGCACATCCATTGCATACACAATATCCGCAAGGGAAAGCATCTGTGCTTGACTATAGGCTGTGTCATATTCCTCGTCAGAGAGAATAACCAGCTCTCTGGGGTTTCTCACCGTCTTTATAAGCATCAGTGAGCGGAAGTGGTTTATAAGCTCGTCACAAAGACGCGCCATATCCTTTGAATCATTATAAAGCTTGTTGAGAATTGAGATAGCCCTCTCGCTGTTTTTGTTTACACAGGAGGAAGCTAAATCAAGAAGATAATCCTTCTGAGCAAGACCTGCTGCACGGCGTACTATGTCTGCATCAACATTGTTGTCAATAGCCAGACAACGGTCAAGAAGTGACAGAGCATCTCTTACAGCGCCGTCTGCAATAACAGCAACCAGCAGAGCCGCCTCGTCGGTAATCTGAGCACCCTCGCATTCTGTTACATACTTGACTCTTGCCGCCATATCCTGAGCATTAATGCGGTGAAAGTCAAACCGCTGACAACGGGACAGGATGGTAGCAGGGAGCTTGTGCACCTCAGTAGTTGCAAGTATAAAGAGCACGTGTGCAGGAGGTTCTTCAAGAGTTTTCAGCAATGCGTTGAAAGCCTCTGTAGTGAGCATGTGCACCTCGTCAATAATAAACACACGGTACTTGCCTCGTTCGGGAGTATATGTTACCTTTTCGGAAATTTCTCTGATATCGTCAATTCGTCTGTTTGATGCGGCGTCCATCTCCACAACATCGAAGATTTCACCTGAATCAATACCCTTGCAGATTCCACACTCACAGCAGGGCTCTCCGTCTTTCGGATGCAGACAGTTTACAGCCTTTGAGAGAATCTTTGCACAGGATGTTTTACCTGTACCTCTGGTACCTGTAAACAGATAGGCGTGGTTGATTCTGCCTGCTTTCAATTCATTTTTGAGAGTTATTGTTACCTGTGGTTGCCCTACAACATCAGAGAAAGTGCGGGGTCTGTATTTACGGTAAAGTACCTGATATGCTGACAAAATAATCACCTCAGTTTACAGATATAAAAAATGCAAGGATACAGTCATTTACATAAGCGAACGACAGACTGACTATATCGCATCAAGAAAACTGCTTAATGCTGCTCGGTTCCCCGCCTGACATGGTTCACAGGCCTCAATCGTACAGGGCCTGCCGCTCGATTATATAAACGAAAGCAGTATCGCTTGCATTCACGAAGTTCATTATAGCATAACTTTAACTCAAATGCAATAGAAAAAACAGAGAATATAGGGAAGATATCCCCGAATTCTGTCAGTTATGCCTATTTTATTTTTCGCCCTTTTATGATATAATCCTATTTAGTTTTTATTTGAGAGGTTAATATGAAATCTAATCGATTTTTAGGTATAATCTTCCTGATTGTAGCTGCGTTTTTGTGGGGCAGTACCTTTGTTGCACAGGCAGAAACAGGTGTAGGCCCCTTTACATATCTTGCAATGAGGTCAATTGTTGCAGTTGTTTTTCTGTTTCCGATAATCCTTGTTAAGGATTTACTTAGTGTCAGAAAAAACGGTAGGAACCCTGCGGATAAAGGCACACACAAAACCTTGTTCATAGGCGGACTTGTATGCGGAGGGGCTTTGTTTGTAGCCTCAGCACTCCAACAGATAGGAATTGATAAGGGTACCTCAGCGGGTAAAGCAGGGTTTATCACAGCGTTGTATATTCTTGGTGTGCCGATACTTGGTCTTTTCTTTAAGAAAAAGGTCAGACCATTACTTTGGGGCTGTGTGGGAATAGCGGTTGTGGGACTCTTCCTGTTGTGTATGACAGGCAATCTGCAGGAATTTTCTCTCAGAGCATTATTCAGTAGTGATACTTTGTCTCAGCTTTCAATCAGAACATGTGATGTTTATGTCATATTCTGTGCTGTGTTCTATTCATTGCAGATAATGGCAATTGATAAATATTCACCAAAGGTAGACTGCCTGAAGCTTTCATTCCTGCAGTTTTCCATTACAGCAATCCTCTCGCTGATTGTAATGTTTATAGTAGAAAAGCCCTCAATGAGCGATATTCTCGATTCATGGATATCAATTCTGTACGCAGGAATCCTCTCAAGCGGAGTTGCTTATACACTTCAGATATTCGGTCAGAAGTACACACCTCCTACAATTGCCTCAATGCTAATGAGTCTGGAGTCCGCTTTTGCAGTGCTCTCTGCGATTGTATTCAGTTCTATTGTCAGCGGTGTGCCTGAGCTTCCCACAGGTTACGAATGGTTGGGAATAATACTCATGTTTATTGCAATAATGCTGTCTCAGTTGCCTGAGAAAGAGAAAATCAATTAAGAAAGTTATCGCCACGGTAGATGTACTCTGCCGTGGCTTTTGCTTTAGTGATGATGGTGGTTATGATGACCGAAGACACTCTGTTCTGCACAAACACGGCAGTCTGTTTCTGAGCATTGCTCTGCAGGGCTTTCAACCTCTATGGTAACATGACTTATGCCGTGTTCTTTAAGTTCCTCTTTTACACGTCTTTTTATACAAACTGTATCACCATTTGTAACAATGTGCATAGTTGCATAATTGCTAACTCCGTCCATACTCCACAGATGAACGTGGTGGACATCTTCAATGCCATCAATTTCACTCAGGTGCCCTTTGATTTCCTCAACATTTAACCCGTGAGGAGTTTTTTCAAGAAACAGTGCAAGTGCTTCCTGCAGGTTTCTGATTGCGTTAATCAGCACAAACACCGACACACCGATTGAAAGAATAGGGTCGATGATTTTAATATCGGTGAATCTCATAACAACAGCGCCTATGAGCACCACAATCCAGCCCAGCACATCCTCCAGCATATGCAGATTAACCGCTTTCTGATTAAGTGAATCGCCGTCTCTTGTAAAGAATGCGGCTATAAGGTTAATACTTGCGCCGATTACTGCAAGCAAAATCATTCCGTTGTAATTTATATCGGTGGGGTTGATTATTCTGATGATTGCATTGTAGATAATGGCAACAGAGCCGAAAAGCAGTATAAGTGTTGTGATAACACTGCCTATTACTGAGTATCTCTTGTATCCGTAGGTGTAGTTATCATCAGGCTGTCTGTTACTTTTTTTCTCAAGGAAGAATGCAATTCCAATGCTTGCGGCATCTCCCAAATCGTGAAGTGAATCGGAAACAATTGCAAAGCTACCCGTGAACATTCCGCCTACAAATTCAAACAGTGAGAAAAACAGATTAAGTATAAATGCAATTAAAATATTTCTTTGACTTTTCATTGACTCTCCTTAATGTTTGTGATTTATATGTGCAAGTGTGATCGCAAAGATTCCCGAGATATGTTCGTCATCCAGTGCGTAGTAAACCTCTTTGCCATCACGTCTGCACTTAACAACTCCTGCATCTTTCATTTTAGAAAGTTGGTGGGATATAGAGGACTTGGTCATAGACAGCACGTTAGCTAGGTCGCAAACACACATTTCGTTGATAGACAGTGCATAAATCAGCTTGCATCTTGTGTCATTGCCGATGATTTTATAGAAGTCAGCAAGCTTCAGAAAAACCTCATCCTCAGGCATAGCCTTCAGCACACTTTCTACAAGCTCCTGATGTACTGCGTTGCAGTCGCAGATAAAATTATTGTTAGACATATATATGCTCCTATCGATTGAATGATTACTCAACTGTATATATTATAGTTGAACAAACGCTCAACTGTCAAGTCTTTTTGCAAAAAAATATAAAAAACTGTGCTCCAAGAAATCCCTGAAGCACAGTGTGATGTTTGTATTGAATTGTAGGGGATTATTTATGCCCAACGGAGAGTATCCTCGTAAACTACGATGTAGTCGTTGGCACTTCTGTCCCAGGAGTTGTTGCTCATCATAGCTCTCCACATAAGTGAATGCCAGCCGTGGTCATCCTGAATACCCCACAGAGCACGTCTTACAGCGTGAGCCATATCGTCTGCTGTGTAGTTCTTGAATGTAAAGCCGTTACCGTAGTTGTCAGCAGAATCGAAAACAGAGTCCTTAAGACCGCCAACCTCACGTACAACGGGGATTGTGCCGTATCTGAGGGCAATCATCTGTGCCAGACCGCAGGGCTCAGACTTGGAGGGCATGAGGAAGATATCAGCACCGGAGTAAATCTTTCTTGCAAGCTCAGGAATAAAGCCGTTTACAAAGCATACTCTGCCCGGATATCTCCACTGAATATCACGGAAGAAGTTTTCATATTCTTCGTCACCTGTGCCCAGAACTACAAACTGCATATTCTCAGTATTCAGCAGGTTTTCAAGACTATCCTTAACAAGGTCAAGACCCTTGTGAGATACAAGTCGTGTAACCATAGCAACCATGGGCACATTCCATCTCTGCTCAAGACCCAATCTCTCCTGCAGAGCACGCTTACATTCGCCCTTGCCTGACATATCGTCCATAGTGTAATTGCGATATAGATGGTAGTCAGTAGCAGGATCCCAGTCAAGAGGCTCAATGCCGTTGAGAATTCCGCAGAGCTTGTAGTGGTTATTGATGAGCGGATGATGCAGACCATGGCTGAACCAGGGGTCTTTAATCTCCAGTGCATAGCTGGGAGATACGGTTGTAACTCTTACAGCTGTCTGGATAGCACCCTTAACCATATTCAGCTTGCCGTCCATTTCAAGAATCTTCTGTTCAGACTCAGGTATTCCTACGCACTCTGTGTTTACTTCCCAGCCATACTTACCCTGATACTGGATATTGTGTATGGTAAAGATGTTCTTTATGTTGTAGTACCAAGGATTCTTGGAGTAGAACAGATAGTAGTAGGTGGGCACCAGGGCTGTCTGCCAGTCATTGGTGTGGATAATGTCGGGATGGAAGTCGATGTGGGGGAGCATCTCCAGGATTGCTCTTGAGAAGAATGCAAATCTCTCAGCATCGTCATAGAAGCCGTACAGCTTATCACGCTTGAAGTAGTATTCGTTGTCAATGAAGTAGTAGGTGCAATCATTCCATCTTGCCCAGAACAGACCGCAGTACATATTTCTCCATGCAACAGGTACAGTGAAGTTGGTGATAAAGTTCATCTGGCATTTGAGCTCGTAGGGAATAGTACCGTAAAGGGGCATAACAATACGGCAATCCTGACCCTTACGGCATAAGGTGTGGGGCAGACTTCCTGCTACATCAGCAAGCCCGCCGGAGCCTGCAAAGGGGTTAGCCTCTGAGGAGCAATAAAGTATTTTCATATATATCCTTCCTTTCTGTATTAAACAGTTGATTGTTTAGCAATGTAGATGGGGTAGGTCTCAGCACCGGACAGACTTTGTCCATTGGTGATAACTACATCCTTGTCTACTATAACATAATCAAGGGTTGCACCTTCGGCAATCTTGGTGTCCTGCATAATAATACAGTTGCGAACTACGGCATTTTTACCGATGTGAACGCCTTTTGAGATAATGCAGTTTTCAACCTCACCCTCAATAAGGCATCCCTGTGCAACCAGAGAATGCTTTACTTTGCTTGTAAGGCCATAGCGTGAAGGCGCGTCATCACGAACCTTGGTGTAAATAGGACGGCTCAGGTCAAAGAGCTCATCACGAACCTCCTTGTTCATAAGCTTCATATTTTCTGCGAAGTAGTCCTCAACAGAGTGAACAAGAGCCATATGTCCTTTGTATTCATAGCCGTACATCTTAAGCTTACCTAAATTATCCTGAAGCAGATTCTTTCTGAAATTCAGTGTATTAGCGCTCATACAGCCCTGAACCAACTCAAGGAGCAGGTCTTTCTTTATAATCATAGAACAGGTTGAGTTCTTGCATTTGCCTTCTACCTTAGGGGCAATAAGAAGCTCAGTAATTTTGCCATCCTCGTCTGTATTCAGGATAAGAGGATTCACAGCATTCTTGGGAATTTCCATTTCCTTGTACATCAATGTAAGGTCTGCGCCTGTGTTTAAATGCTGTTCAAACATCTTGCTGTAGTCAATGTTAGCAGCATAGTTGCTGTTTGTCAGGAGTATGTATTCTTCCTTAAGATGTGTGAAATATCCGTGAAGATGATAGATAGCCTCAATGCGGTGTCTGAAGGAGTGACCGCGGTAAGGAGAGAGGATAGTAAGACCTGAGCGGCGCTTGGAAAGGTCCCATGCGTTGCCTGAGCCTACGTGGTCCATAAGGGAGTGGAAGTTGTTTCTTGCGATAATAGCAACATTGTTTATGCCTGAGTTGGACATGTTTGAAAGGGGAAAGTCCACCAGACGGTATTTTCCGCCGAAGGGCACACTTGCCATAGTACGCTTTGATGTAAGCTCAGGGAGGTTAGCCTCTCCCACATTTGCAAAAATAAGTCCAGCTAAATTGATTCCCATTACATCACACCTCCACGTCAGTTTCTATCATAGCTTTGGGAGCAATTACTGCTCCGTCGCCTATATTGAGTCCTGCACCGATTACAGCAACACCCCACTGGTCGCGGTCGGGATAATCCTCAGGTCTGCCGCCTACAACAGCGCCCTTGCCTATGTGGGCATTCTCTGCAACAATTGAGTAGAGTACCTTTGCACCCTCCTCAATAACAGCACCGGGCATAATGATTGAAGAGTTGATTTCTGCACCCTTTGAAATCTTTACACCGGAGAATAGTATGGAGAATTCAAGGTTTCCGTCAACCTCACAGCCATCAGCAATAAGAGAATTCTGAATCTCAGCATTCTCACCTAAGTGATGGGGAGGAAGCATACGGTTACGTGAACAGATATCCTTTAAATCAAGCTGAATGTTGGGGTTGAGAATATCCATGTTGGCATCCCAGAGGCTGTCGATTGTACCTACATCCTTCCAGTAGCCCTCAAATTCGTAAGCAAACATTCTCTCGCCGCTCTCAAGCATCAGAGGCAGAACGTTTTTGCCGAAATCGTGGTCGGATTCGGCATTGTTCTCATCCTCAATAAGATACTTTCTCAGCTTGTTCCAGCTGAATACATAAATACCCATAGAAGCTTTTGTGCTCTTGGGCACCTTGGGCTTTTCGTCAAATTCATAGATTTCTCCGTTTTCATAGGTATTCAGTATACCGAAACGTGATGCCTCTTCAATTGATACATCAATAACTGCAATTGTGCAGTCAGCCTTGTTTTTTTTGTGAGCAGCAATCATTTTGGAGTAATCCATTTTATATATATGGTCGCCTGAGAGGATTACAACATATTCGGGATTGTATCTGTCAATGTAGCTGATATTCTGATAGATTGCATTTGCTGTACCTGAGTACCAATCAGCACCATCAACAGCCTGATAGGGGCTTAAGCAGGTAACGCCTGAGTTTGTTCCGTCCAGATCCCAGGGCTGACCGTTGCCTATGTACTCGTTGAGTACCAGAGGTTGATACTGAGTCAGTACACCCACAGCCTCAATACCTGAGTTGATACAGTTGGACAGGGGAAAGTCAATGATTCTGTATTTGCCGCCGAAAGGTACAGCGGGTTTTGCGATTTTCTTTGTAAGCACGCCAAGACGAGAGCCCTGACCGCCTGCAAGCAGCATAGCTACGACTTCCTTTTTAGGATACATAGCAAAACCTCCGTTTATTATAAATCTTACATTATGATATGTTTAAGGCAAAGGGGAGTGCCCTGCCATTGTTTACAAATTAAAAAGTGTACAAAATCTGTTTTCAACAGAAATGGTAGGATTTTAAAACCATAGAGTTATGTGCAACAGGGCGAAGTATATAAATACACTCCGCCCGTATTGTACATTTAATCTGTATTATTTTTTGTCGGAAGCGGTTGACTTCTTAGTTGTTTTCTTTGCAGGAGCTTTCTTGGGCTCTTCAGCCTTTTTGGTTGCTTCTGCTTTCTTTGTTTCTGTTTTCTTAGCAGGTGTCTTTTTTGCAGGAGCTTTCTCCTCAGCAGGCTTCTCTGCTACATCAGCCTTTTTAGCTGTTGTCTTTTTAGCAGGAGCTTTCTTAGCAGGAGCTTTCTCCTCAGCAGGCTTCTCTGCTACTTCAGCTTTTTTAGCTGTTGTCTTCTTAGCAGGAGCTTTCTTTGCGGGAGCGTCCTCTTTCTTTTCTGCTGTTTTCTTGGTTGTTGTCTTCTTTGTAGTAGTTTTCTTAGTTGTCTTCTTGGGCTTCTTCTCTACTACAGGCTCAGGCTTCTCCATAGGCTGAGTGCACTTGAAGAACATTGCACTCATGGGAGGAATGTTAATAACAATAGACTGATCCAGATTATGGCAGGGCTCGGTTGTTGTCATAATATCAGCAGGGTTGTTTGCACAGCCGTAACCGCCGTACTGGTCATCATCAGTATTGAAAATTGTGTTGTAGATACCATACTGGGGAACACCGATTCTGTAATCGTGTCTGAACATAGGCTGGAAGTTACATACTACAACAATATCGTTGCCATCCTTATCCTTACGGCGGAAAGCAATGATGCTCTGAGTATAGTCATCGTGATGAATCCAGTCAAAGCCCTCCCAGTTGAAGTCAACCTGATGCATGCAGGAGTTATCCTTGTAGAACTTGTTGATATCAGCAAAGAAGTGGTTAAGCTTCTGGTGTTTCTCATACTCTAAAAGACCCCACTGGAGCTCTTCGTTGCAGTTCCACTCGTCAAACTGACCCAGCTCTGTGCCCATGAATGTGAGCTTTTTACCGGGGTGAGCCATCATATAGGAGTAGAACACACGAACACCTGCAAACTTGGTGTCGTAGTCACCGGGCATTTTGTTGATAAGAGAGCCCTTGCCGTAAACTACCTCGTCGTGAGAGATAGGAAGCAGGAACTTCTCAGAGAAAGCATAAAGGAAGCTGAATGTAAGATTATCGTGGTGGAAGGGTCTCCACAGGGGATCGAGCTTCATATAGTGGAGCATGTCGTTCATCCAACCCATGTTCCACTTGTAGTCAAAGCCAAGACCGCCGTCATAAACGGGACGTGTAACCATAGGCCATGATGTGCTTTCCTCAGCAATCATCATAACTGTGGGATGATAAAGGTGAACAGCTGTGTTAAGACGTTTCAGGAACTCAACAGCCTCCCAGTGTTCTCTTCCGCCTGAAGAGTTAGCAACCCACTCGCCGTCCTTACGGTTGTAGTCAAGGTAAAGCATAGAAGCAACAGCATCTACACGGATACCGTCAACGTGATATTTGTCAATCCAGAACATAGCAGAGGAGATAAGGAAGGAAACAACCTCGTTACGGGCATAGTCGAATACATATGTACCCCATTCCTTGTGCTCGCCCTTTCTGGAATCCTCATACTCGTAGCAGTGAATACCGTCAAATCTGCCAAGACCGTGTGCGTCCTTGGGGAAGTGAGCAGGTACCCAGTCAATGATAACACCGATACCCTCCTGATGGCAACGGTCGATGAAAGCCATCAGCTCATCAGGATTGCCATAACGTGAAGTAGGTGCAAAGTAACCTGTTACCTGATAACCCCATGAGCCGTCAAAGGGATACTCGGTAATAGGCATAAACTCAAGGTGAGTATAACCCATCTCCTTGATGTAGGGGATAAGTTCATCAGCAAGCTTCTCATAAGAGAATGTATTGCCGTCGGAATATTTACGCCATGAGCCTGCATGCATCTCATAGATGTTCAGAGGCTGCTCAAAGTGGTTAACGCTGTTCTTGTACTCATACCAAGCCTGGTCCTGCCACTGATGATTGCCAAGAGAGAATACTCTGGAGGCGTTTTCGGGTCTTGTCTGGCAGTGGAATGCGTAAGGGTCAGTCTTGAGGAGCTTTTCACCCCAGGGAGTCTCAACGCAGTACTTGTAGATGTCGTACTCGCCAACACCCTCAATGAAAACTTCCCAGATACCGCCATCGTCAATTTTGTACATATGGTTGGCATCCTGATCCCAGCCGTTGAAGTCACCTACAACAGAAACAGATTTTGCGTTAGGTGCCCATACTCTGAATACAACACCCTGCTTGCCTTCCCAGTTTTCAACGTGAGAACCGAAGAAATCATAAGCACGGATAGCATCACCGTCATAGTAAAGCTGAATGTGTGATCTTTCTTCATTGAATGAATAATTCATATATTTTCCTCCTGTTGGAATATGATATACATACTTGTACACCTATCTGTACTTTTATATTATAACAAATACAATCTGTTATTTCAATAAAAAAGAAAATAATGATATACAAAGTTTACATTAGTGCTTTGTATAAAATAACGAAAATTAGTGCAAATATCGTATAAGATTTATTGTATATGCTATTGTTGGCGCAGTTGACAAACTTTTACAGGGGAATATAATTAATTTTATCAAACTAAAAACTTGTATTAATAAGTTTTGTTATACAGCGAAGAAGGAGGGGAATTATTATGCAAAATTCAAAAGAATATATGCTTACAGGATCTATCTCAAAGAGTATCATAAAATTTGCAGTACCTCTCTTTTTCGGCAATCTTTTTCAACAGCTTTATAATACCGCAGATTCCCTTATTGTAGGAAACAAGCTTGGTAATTCTGCCTTGGCGGCTGTCAGCTCCACGGGTATGCTTATATTCCTGCTTGTAGGCTTCTTTCAAGGTATTGGTCTTGGTGCAGGCGTGGTGGTATCCCAGTTCTTCGGGGCAAGAGATAACAAGAATCTCCGTCTTGCTATTCACACTTATCTTACTGTATCAATTGTCATAGGTGTATTTCTCACAATGTTGGCAACGCTCCTTGCACCTCAGATACTTGTCTGGATGGGTACTCCTATAGAAGTAATGCCTGACGCGGTTGAGTACATAAGGGTTTATTTTCTTGGTAGTTTAGGTCTTGTAATGTACAATGCCTGTATGGGTATTATGCAGGCGGTAGGGGACAGTAAGCATCCGCTTTATTATCTGATAATCTCCTCACTTATTAATGTAGCTCTTGACCTGATACTCATTGTGGGCTTCGGCTTTGGTGTCTGGGCGGCAGCCCTTGCAACCGTAGTTTCGCAGTTTGTCAGCGTGTTTTTGTGTATGTTGAGACTTATGAGGACAAAGGAAGAGTATTCTGTCAGACTCAAAGAGCTGTGCTTTGATAAGCGAATGATAAAAATGATTCTGCGTATAGGACTTCCCTCAGGTGTTCAGAACTCAATCATCGCCTTTGCAAATGTGGTGGTGCAGTCAAACATCAACTATTTTGGTGAAATGGCAATGGCAGGATGCGGTGCTTACTCAAAAATCGAAGGCTTTGCCTTTCTGCCGATAACCAGTTTTACAGCGGCACTTACTACTTTTGTAGGTCAGAACTTAGGTGCAGGAAACACCGACAGAGTAAAAAAAGGTGCACGCTTCGGAATCTGGTGCTCACTTGTAATTGCTGAGGTTATAGGTGTGCTGTTTTATCTTTCTGCAACCCTGCTTATTTCTGCATTTACACGAGAGCCCGAGGCAGTAGCTTATGGTGTGCAGAAGGCTCAGACCTGTGCTCTGTTTTATTTCCTCCTTGCGGCAACCCACAGTTTTGCGGCTGTGCTCCGCGGCGCAGGCAAAAGCTTTTTCCCCATGATTACAATGCTTGTATGCTGGTGTGTGGTCCGAGTAGGTTTTCTTATGATAACAGTTCCTATAACCCAGACCATAGACGCAGTCAACTGGGTGTATCCTCTCACGTGGACACTGAGCACCATCACACTCTTTATTTACTATCTTAAATCCAACTGGACCCAAAGCAGTATAATAGACAAGAATTGAAAGAATAAAGCCGATAAACACTAAAATGAAGTGATTATCGGCTTTGTGTGTTTGCGGTTATATAACAACAAAAAACGGGCAGTCATTGCGACTGCCCGTAATTTTATTCGTTAAGTTTAACTAACGGAGTCAGGAATTAATCCTGGAGATCTTTGTCAAGCTCTGCGAAGTACTTGATAGTTCTTACCATCTGAGATGTGTAAGAGTTCTCGTTGTCATACCAGGAAACAACCTGAACCTGAGTTGTATCTGTCTCAGGCATATAAGTTGCCATTGTCTGAGTAGCATCGAAGAGTGAGCCGTATCTCATACCAACGATATCGGAAGAAACGATCTCGTCCTCGTTGTAGCCGAAGCTCTCGCTTGCAGCAGCCTTCATAGCAGCGTTGATGTCATCCTTTGTAACATTACCCTTAACAACTGCAAAGAGGAGAGTTGTGGAACCTGTGCGAACAGGAACTCTCTGTGCAGCGCCGCTGAGCTTGCCGTTGAGCTCGTGGATAACAAGGCCGATAGCCTTAGCAGCACCTGTGGAGTTAGGAACAATGTTTACTGCGCCAGCACGTGCACGTCTGAGGTCGCCCTTTCTGTGAGGACCGTCGAGGATCATCTGATCGCCTGTGTAAGCATGGATTGTAGCCATGATACCGCTCTGGATAGGAGCAAGGTCGTTCAGAGTCTTTGCCATAGGAGCAAGACAGTTAGTTGTGCAGGAAGCAGCAGAAATGATCTGATCATCAGCTGTGAGTGTATCCTCGTTAACTGAGAATACGATTGTCTTAAGGTCGTTGCCTGCGGGAGCAGAGATAACAACCTTCTTTGCACCAGCATTGATGTGAGCCATGGACTTCTCCTTAGAGCAGTAGAAGCCTGTGCACTCGAGAACAACCTCAACGCCGAGCTCGCCCCAAGGAATGTTGTTAGCGTCTTTCTCTGCGTAGATTGTGATCTCCTTGCCATCAACTGTGATGGAGTTGTCTGTGTGTGTTACTGTGTCTGCAAGAGCGTACTTACCCTGAGCAGAATCGTACTTGAGCAGGTGAGCGAGCATCTTGGGGCTTGTGAGGTCATTGATTGCTACAACCTCGTAACCCTCTGCGCCGAACATCTGTCTGAATGCAAGACGGCCGATACGACCGAAACCGTTAATACCAACTTTTACTGACATATTGATACATCCTCCTGTATTTTATTGGTACTTAGATTATATCCTGTTTTTTCTATAAATTCAATAGTTTGTGAAGATTTTAACTGATTTTGTATAAAGTTTGGTTATTCAAAGGTGTATGTGGCTATTTTTTATGCAAAAAATACACCTGATACCTGTAGAATTTTGTTTATGGTGTTCTATCATAAATTCTGGGTTTTTTATGGAATTAATCCACTTTCCTGTCCAAATACCTTAATAATATGTATAATAATAAACAAAATATTCTTGACAATTAGCACTCTATCATTTAATATATTATAAGACGTAGTATTCAATGTAATATTCGTCTGTGCTGCGGTCATGGCACTGACGGCGGTACACTTATTTTTTAATTGGACTCTTAGATGAGCCGTTACTTATAGATATCCTTATTATTCCTTTACCATTTACCGTTAAATTACAATAAAAAAATTATAATATATATCATTTTTATAATCTTATATAATTTATCGGGCGGATATCTTGCTTTTACCGCGATATAGGTAGTTTTACTACTCTTACTGTGTTTTTTACAGTATATCGTGTATCTTTATCCGGCCGCTTTTTTGTTTTTAGCGGTAACTATAATAGCATATCTACTTTTTAACGGCACCGTGAGTTGAATCTGAAAAAAATTCAAATCAAGGAGGTGTCACACTATGGAATTATGGCTTGCACTTGTTCTTGTGGCTGTTGCTGTTGTTGTAGGTGTTGCGGTTGGCTTTGTTGTCGGCGGACTACACAGAAAAAAGGTCGCAGAGAACGAAATCGGCAGTGCCGAGCAGGAGGCTAAACGCATTATCTCCGAAGCAATGAAAACTGCTGAAGCAAAGAAAAAGGAAGCCATAATCGAGGGCAAGGACGAGCTCCATCGCCTGAGAACTGAATCCGAAAAAGAAATTGCTGAACGTCGCAAAGAAGTACAGCGACAGGAGAGAAGACTCCAGCAGAAAGAGGAAACTCTGGACAAAAAGCTGGATAATCTCGAGAAGAAAGAAGAAAATGTGGCAAGAAAGTTGAAGGAAGCTGAGAAGAAGCTGGAGGAAATTGAGACAATCAAGAAGAGCCAGTTTGAAATGCTTGAGCGTATCTCCGGCTATTCTGTTGAGCAGGCTAAGGCGTATCTGCTTGAACAGCTTGACGGTGAGCTTGCACACGAAAAGTCACTGAAAATTATGGAGTACGAGCAGCAGCTTAAGGATGAGGCTGACAAGAAGGCAAGAAACATTATCTCTCTTGCAATTCAGCGTCTTGCTGCTGACCACGTAACCGAGGCAACAGTTTCTGTTGTTGCTCTGCCTAACGATGAAATGAAGGGCAGAATCATCGGTAGAGAGGGTAGAAATATCCGCGCTATCGAAACACTCACAGGTGTTGACCTGATTATCGACGACACACCTGAGGCAATCACACTGAGCTGCTTCGAGCCTGTACGACGTGAGATTGCAAGAGTAGCTCTGGAGAAGCTTATCTCCGACGGTAGAATCCATCCCACAAAGATTGAGGAAATGGTTGACAAGGCACGCCGTGAGGTTGAGGCAGCAATCAAGAGTGCAGGTGAGCACGCAGTTATCGATGCAGGTATCGGCAATCTCCATCCTGAGCTCATCAAGCTTCTGGGTAGACTTCGCTATCGTACAAGCTACGGTCAGAATGTACTCAATCACTCTCTTGAGGTTTCATACATTGCAGGTATGATGGCTACAGAGCTGGGTATGGACCCTGCAGTAGCAAAACGTGCAGGTCTTCTCCACGATATCGGTAAGGCTCTTGACCACGAGATGGAAGGAAGCCATATCGAGCTTGGCGTTGAGGTTGCCAGAAAGTATAAGGAAAGCGATGCAGTTATCCACGCAATCCATGCACATCACGGCGATATCGAGGCTAAAACAATCGTTGCCTGTCTTGTTCAGGCAGCAGACGCAATCTCCGCAGCACGTCCCGGTGCCCGCAGAGAAAACCTTGAAAACTACATCAAACGTCTTGAAAAGCTGGAGAGCGTTGCTTCTTCCTTTGATGGCGTTGAAACTACATTTGCTATTCAGGCAGGCCGCGAAATCCGCATTATGGTTAAGCCTGATGTAGTAAGCGACGACAAGATGGCTGTTCTTGCCCGCGATATCTGTCAGAAGATTGAAGCTGAGCTTGAATATCCCGGTCACATCAAGGTGCATATTATCCGCGAATCGAGAGCAATCGACTTCGCAAAGTAATAAATTAATATTACAAACCACACAACCCCACGGACAATATCCCGTGGGGTTTGTTGTTTGTTGTAGGATAGGTACAATATTGCCTAAAAGACGGTAGGACTAAAATCTTTTCATAATTGTTTTCATTTAGCGCACAAAAATCATAACCTCAGTTGTATTACTTAATGAGAGGAGGTAAACAGGTTGCAACCCTATGCCGAACTTAACAGCACAAACCGCAAGGAGCGTATAGAGCAGATTATTAGAAAATACGCAGATATGATTTTCCGCATTGCATATAACAATCTGGGAAATTATGCCGATGCAGAGGACATATTGCAGGAGGTGGCAGTATCCCTTGTAACCTGCAATTCACCTCTTGATGACGAAGAACACCTGAGATTCTGGCTTTGCCGTGTAACTGTGAATAAATGCAGAAATTTTCGCAAAGCCTCACTGATTCGCATCACTGAACCTCTGACAGAGGAAATCCCTGCTGACAACTTTGAATTCTCAGGAGTTCTTGATGAGCTTCAGAAGCTTCCTTGTAATTACAGAAACGTACTGTATCTGTACTATTATGAAGGCTTTTCTATTGAAGAAATCGGAAAAATACTCAGAAAAAACAGTAATACAATCGGCTCTCAGCTCAGGCGGGGTAGAGAAATTCTAAGAAAAATTCTGACAGACGGAGGTTATGATGAATATGTTTGAAAGAACATATAAAGAATTTGATAATGTAAAACCATCTGCAAAGATGGTGGATAAAGCAGTGAAGTCTGCAATAAAAGCAGATGAAACAAAGAATACAACGAAAATATATAAATTCCCTAAAAGAAAAATAATTACGTGTGCCCTTGCGGCGTGTATGGTGGTTGTTTTTGTATGTACTTTTGTGTTCGGGTTGCGGTACAATCCTGTTAATAAACCTCAGGAGAATACAGAGTATGGCTTTGCTATCAGGGCTAATGCTTCTCAGGTATCACAGCTTAGTGATTATACCGACGGTTCCGTAATCGGTGCCTATGCAGGAGAACTTACAGGCGGATGGGCAATGTATCAGAAGCTTGAAAAACAAAATGATACATCTCCAACATTTTTTCAGAGTTACTGCCTGAATTACCTTAATATTGAAGGGGAGGGGATAGACAGCATTACCTTCAAAGCCAACGCAGAGGGTACCTATTTTGCGCTATCTCCCTCAGGATATTATTCAAGTTCAGAAAACAATTCAGAAAAAGTTCAGAATGAATCAGAAAAATTTACAGATTTGAGTCTTAGTAATTCTCTGTATACCGCCGAGGAGCTTTGCGAATACAAAGACGGTCTGTCATTTGGTGATATTTACTGTGATACTTTTACTTATACTAATGTAGACAATGATGATTCTGTGAATCTGAGTTGCAAAATTGAGTATGTAATAGAGAGCAGTCACAGTAACTCTCAGCAATCACAATTACTTGATAAAATCTGGCTGTACGAAGAGGAGATTACTAAGGAAAAAGAAGCAGGTATCCTCTCATATGATAAGCTTGAGAATCTGTATCTTGAACTGTCGGATATAAGCACAGAACTTCAAAAACTTGTGCTTGAGGATGCTACCATTGATGTAACAGTAGAATTTGTTGATGGTTCTTTTCATACCAAAACTCTTCGGATGGGACTCGCACAAATGGATGATGAAACCTTTTGGCTCACAATCAGTGAATAAACAGGTGTAAAGAACAACCCCGACTACTTAAAAAGTCGGGGTTGTTCTGTTTTTGTTATAAATTGGGGTTATAATTCCACAAAGGAATAAAACTGTCGTCAGCAGACTGAAGTTCCTGAGCAAAGCCCTCAAGCTCCAGATTTATCAGATGGTCAAGTACCTTCTGGTATTCCCGTTTGGTGACCTTTCTTGAAAGTTTCGGGTGATTTACCGCCTTGCTGTGGGGAATATACTGACCCATCAGGCTCACAGTTACATTATCATCAAAATTCTCCTTGAGAATATTCAGCACTCCGATGCTGTTTCTCGTGTGGTTAGGCAGCACCAGATGTCTTACCAAAACACCTTTTTGAGCAATTCCTTTAGAGTCAAGAGTAAGCCTGCCTGTCTGTCTGAACATTTCTTCAATAGCTTTCTCTGCTGTTTCTCTGTAGTTTTCTACTCCTGAATATTCCTCACCTAAAGTATTATCAGAATATTTGAAGTCGGGAAGATATATGTCAACTATTCCCTCAAGGGCTTTAAGCGTTTCAACCCTCTCATACCCGCCGCAGTTGTATACAATAGGAACTTTCGGCATATAAATCTCAAAGCTTCTGAGTATCTCAGGCAGAAACTGAGTCGCACTGATTAGGTCAATGTTGTGTACTCCCATTTCCTCAAGCTTTCTGTATTCATCTGCAAGGGTATGGGGGTCTATCTCTACACCTTTGTTTTCTGCGGAAATTTCCGAGTTCTGACAGTAGATACATTTCATAGTACATCCGCTAAAAAATATTGCACCGGAGCCCTTTTCTCCGCTTATTGGCGGCTCCTCCCACATGTGAGGTGCAATACGTGCAACCCTCAGCTTAGCAGGGATGTTGCACTTTCCGCCTGCTGTAGTTTTATCTCTGAAAGCTCCGCATTTATTGGGGCATAATCTGCAGTTCATAAAATCACCGATAGCATTATATCACAGCACCTTATGTTTGAAAAGATATAAAAATCAAATGTGACACGTTATATTTTTAGAAGGCAATTCGTTAATATTGGCTTTATAATGGTTTTTTGTTGACACCTCAGAACGGCTGTTCTATAATCAAATTGTACTTATATTATAGTATAAGGAGGGTATGAATTGAACAACGATGTAATGATTCAGGTAAGAAACCTGAGAAAAGAATTTAAAAAGGCTATTAAAGAGCCCGGACTTAAAGGCAGTTTTAAGGCTCTTTTTAAGCCCGAATACGAAACAGTCAAGGCTGTTGACGATATCAGCTTTGACGTAAAAAGAGGCGAGATTATCGGTTTTATCGGCCCTAACGGTGCAGGTAAATCCACAGTTATCAAGATGCTAACAGGCATTTTAACACCAACATCGGGTGAATGTCGCATAGACGGCAAAATACCCACAGAAAACCGCAAGGATTATGTAAAGGAAATCGGTGTGGTTTTCGGACAGAGAACACAGCTTTGGTGGGATTTGGCACTGAGAGAAACCTATATGGTGCTCAAAGAGATTTACGAGATTCCCGAGGAAGATTATAAAGAACGTATGGCTTTTCTCAACGAGGTGCTGGAGCTTGATGACTTTATCACAAGTCCTGTGCGTACTCTGTCCTTAGGTCAGCGAATGCGTGCTGATATTGCCGCTTCACTGCTCCATAATCCCAAGGTGCTGTTCCTTGACGAGCCCACCATCGGACTTGATGTAGTTGTTAAGGATAACATCAGAAAAGCTATTCAGAAGATAAGTGAGGAGAGCGGTACAACCGTTATTCTTACAACTCACGACCTTGAGGATATCGAACTTCTGTGCAAGCGTATTGTTATGATTGATAAGGGCAAGAAGGTCTTTGACGGAGAGCTGACAGAGCTTCGCCGTCGATATGGTCAGATGCGCGAGCTTGGCTTTGAGCTTAAAAGTGCAGATGATTTTTCAAAACTTTCATATAAAGAGGAGTTTGCTTTATCTGAAGATGACCTGATTGTTGACGTGAGCGGAAGCAACGTTAAAGTCCGTTTCAACAGTGACGCGGTTTCTGTGGAAAATATGCTTTCCTACACCTTATCAAAAGTACATGTTAAGGATATCAATGTAAAAGATGCCGATATTGAGGAGATTATCCGCAGGCTTTATTTAGGAGGAGGCGAAGCAGATGAAGCGACTTTTTCGCATCTATAAGCCCTTTACAAGAGCGGGACTCCTTGAGATGGTGGCATACAGAGTCAACTTTATGTTCTTTCTGTTGGGAGAAATTATGAAGTGCTTTGTTATGTTCTTCGTGTGGAAGGCTGTATTTGACAGTTCCGAAAGCTCAACGCTCTATGGTTTCACCTATGATAATATGGTGGTGTATCTTTTCATCACATTCCTGAGCGGATATATTACATACTCTGACGGTTCATACGTAGTAGGCAAGGAGATACTAGACGGCTCTATTGCTATGCGTATGATAAAGCCCGTAGATTTTGATATGTGCTTTCTGTTTCAGGAACTTGGTGGCAAGATGTTTCAGCTCTTAATCGTATTCCTGCCCATAACAGTTGGAGTTGAAGCCTACCGATGGATAGCAAACGGCGTGTTTATGCTGAACGTTCCCATGTTCTTTCTGTATATAGCAAGTCTGCTCTTAGCATACGGAATCAATTTCTTTTTCAATGTTATCTACGGCTTCCTTGCTTTCTATCTTAAGAATCTGTGGGGAACAGATATCATCAAAGGTGTTATCGTAAGTTTCCTTTCCGGTGCAACCGTACCTTTGGCTTTTATGGGTGCTTTTGGTAAAGTTCTTGGCTTTCTGCCTTTTGCATCCCTTTCGTATACTCCCGTTATGATTTATATGGGAATGTATGAGGCAAAAGAAATTATTTTCTATATAGGTCTTCAGCTCCTTTGGTTTACAATCTTTGTAGTTGTTTCTAAGCTTGTGCACAAAAGTGCAATGAAACGCCTTGTTGTGCACGGAGGTTGATGCTATGCTGAGATATTTAAGATTACATAAAATTTTCATCAAGCAGGATTTGAAAAAACTTATGGAATACAAGGTGGATTTTCTCCTTGGTGCTGTAGGCTTTTTGCTTGAACAAGCTGTGCAGATTTTTTGTCTTGGTATAATCTTTGCAAGTATACCTGCTCTGTGCTATACAAAGGATGGAGTGGTCCTTGACTCTTGGACTTTCAACGAGGTATTGTTTATCTACGGCTTTTCACTTATCCCCAAGGGTATCGACCATCTTTTCTTTGATAACCTCTGGGGTCTTGGCTACTGGATTGTAGACAAAGGCGATTTTGATAAATACCTGACCCGTCCTATCAACTCTTGGTTTTATGTCCTTTGTGAGAAATTCTGCGTAGACGCCTTGGGTGAATTTATTGTAGGTGTGGCTTTAATCATCTACAGCACCCTGTCTATGCCTGCTGATGTTGCAGGTACAATTAACTGGTGGAGGGTCCTGCCTGTTATAGCTGTATTACCCTTTGCAATTATGATTTTCACATCTGTCAAAACCGCTACCGCCGCTATATCCTTCTGGACCAAGCGAAGCGGACACATTACTCATATGTGTTATATGACAAATGACTTTGCAAAATATCCTACAAAGATATATAATGTATTTGTAAAGACAGTAATTACATACATTCTGCCTTTTGCTCTTACAGCATACTATCCCGCAATTTTCATCCTCAGGGGAGAATCCCCCTGGAGTCTGCTGGTAACTGTAGCGGTTTCTGTAATTCTGTTTGTTATTTCCCAGTTAATCTGGAACAAAGGCGTCAGCTCCTACGAGTCAGCAGGAAGCTGAGTGTGGAGGATATATATGAATAACCCTTTTCTGTTTTATTCAGAAGAAGAAAAAACCGAATACGTGACTTCTTTGTGTTCAGTAAACAGAGGGGTTATAGCATATATCTCTGTCAAAGGAATTGCTGATGATATTATAGGAAAAAGTGTCAACGACATTTTCTCAGCAGGACTCATCACTCAGGAGATTAAAGCCCTTGCAAAAAGACGTGGTGTGGATTTGTCTGCCTATACCGACAAGGATATGCCGAAGTTTCTGGATGACGCCACCTACAGCAATGATATTATCCAGAAAAATCTTGCTGATACTGTAGTCCGTAAATTCGGCAATCGTCTGGGTGTGATTCTCCTTACCCTCAAGCAGGGTCACGAGCTTAACAGACAGGCTCGTGCTGATTGGGAGTCTGTTCACTGGGATTACTGGGCAAATACAAAAACAGTAATCCTCACAGGCGGACTTGCCAGCGGACTTTTAGGCAGAAGATTAAAGGAGCAGATTCTCTATGTCTTTGATATGGCAGGGGAGAAGCCCTATAATATAAATCTCTATGATAACGGCTCTCACTTAGGTGTAATGGGCTGTGCAAAGCTCCTGCCCGATACTTGCTCAGGTGCGGCTGTACTTGACTTTGGACAGACTAACCTGAAGCGTTCTGTAATCAGAAAGCGCAGGGGAGATATCTCGGAGTTTATCCAGCTTCGTACCCGTCCGTCTCTGCATATGGAGCTTGATACCTCCGATTCACCCGAGAATCACAGGGCGGCTCTGGAGCTTCACAAGTATCTTGTGAAGGTTGTGGCAGATACCTGCAGAGAAGCTATGGGTTCAGGTGAGCTGTGCAATAACGTTGTAATCAGTATAGCAAACTATACTGTAGGCAACAGACTGTTTAAGGACAGAGGCGGTTACGCAAAGCTCTTTAACCTGAGCGAAG
>JAZSLX010000094.1:0-2670 GCA_045535605.1 Ruminococcus sp. | reverse complement strand
CTCATATGTGCAGAATGGGCAAAGAGGATAACTTCTGGGAGCACGGCTCAGGTCCCTGCGGTCCTTGCTCCGAGATTTATTTTGACAGAGGCCCTGATAAGGGCTGTGGCTCACCTGACTGTAAGGTAGGCTGTGAGTGTGACCGCTTTGTTGAGGTATGGAACCTTGTATTTACTCAGTTTGAGAGTGACGGCAAGGGTAACTACACACCCCTTGAGCATCCCAATATCGACACAGGTATGGGACTTGAGCGTCTTGCATGCGTAATGCAGGGAGTGGATAACCTGTTCCTTGTTGATACAGTTCAGAATATAATGAAGCACATTTCCTCTGTTGTAGGGGTAGAGTACGGCAGAGACGATAAGAGCGATATTTCTCTGCGAGTTATCACAGACCATATCCGCTCCACAACCTTTATGATTGGTGACGGCGTAATGCCCTCAAACGAAGGCAGAGGCTATGTTCTGAGACGTCTCCTCCGTCGTGCCGCACGTCACGGCAGACTCCTGGGTTACAACAAGCCTTTCCTCTATGAGATTTGCTCTACAGTTATCAAGGAGAACGAGTCTGCATATCCCGAGCTTAAGGAAAAGGAAGAATTCATCACAAAGCTCATCCGTGTTGAGGAAGAAAACTTTGCTAAGACAATCGAACAGGGCTTTGCTATGCTCGACGCTATTATCACCAAGGGCGATGTTAAGGTGCTCTCCGGTGAGGATACCTTCAAGCTCAACGACACCTTCGGCTTCCCTGTGGACCTCACCCGTGAGATTCTGGCAGAAAAAGGCATTGATGTTGACACTGACCGCTTCTATGAGCTCCTTGCTGAGCAGAAGAAGCGTTCCCGTGATGCTCGTAAGAACGCAGGTGCAGACGCTTGGATTTCTGACAGTGTAGACCTGTCCGATGTTGAGCCTACCGAGTTTGTAGGCTACACAGACTACTCCTGTGACGCAAAGATTAAGGCTCTTATCGTAAATGGCGAGAGAGAAGTTGCCGCTTCCGAGGGTGACAAGGTAGTTGTTGTCCTTGATAAGACTCCCTTCTATGCAGAGAGCGGTGGTCAGGTAGGCGACACAGGTATCATCAGAATCGGCGAGACTGAGTTTGAGGTAACAAACACCACCAAGGACCACGCAGGCATCTTTATGCACTCAGGTGTTGTTACAAAGGGCAGTTTTGCAGTTGATGACTGTGCAGTGGCTTCTATTGACGAGCCCCGCCGTCAGGCAATTATGCGTAACCACACAGCAGCTCACCTGCTTCAGGCAGCCCTCAGACAGGTTCTCGGCAACCATGTTGAGCAGGCAGGCCAGCTTGTAAACGATGTGGCAGTACGTTTTGACTTTACACATTTCTCAGCTCTGACAGCTTCCGAGCTTGCAGATGTTGAGGCTCTTGTTAATAAATATATCTTTGATGCAATCGACGTTGTAACCCGTGAAATGCCCATTGCTGAGGCTAAGGAAATGGGTGCAATGGCACTGTTCGGCGAGAAGTACGGCGACGTTGTACGTGTTGTAAATGCTGAGAATTGTTCTGTTGAACTCTGTGGCGGTACTCACGTTGATAATACATCAAAGCTTGGTCTTTTCAAAATTCGCTCAGAGGGATCAGTTGCCGCAGGTGTACGCCGTATTGAGGCACGCACAGGCGACGGTGTTCTTGATATGATTGGTAACCTCTTAGGTATAATTGCACAGTGTTCCCAGACATTAAAGGTAAGCAATATCAAAGACCTGCCCGCAGGCTGTGAGAAGCTCACAGACGAGCTCAAGGCTAAGGATAAGAAGATAGCAGAGCTTGAAAACCAGATTGCTATGAGCAAGATTGCAAGCCTCACAGACAAGGCAGCTGAGGTTGACGGCATCAAGGTGCTCACAGAAAAAATCACAGATGCAAATGCTGATATGCTCCGTAATATGTGCTCTATGGTTACAGATAAATTTGCAAACGCAGTTGTACTCATTGCAGGAGTAAGCGGTGACAAGCTTACACTCTGCTGTGCTTGCGGTAAGGATGCAATCGCAAAGGGTATCAAGGCAGGAAATGTTGTAAAGGCTGCAGCAGTAGTTACAGGCGGTAACGGCGGCGGCAAGCCTGATATGGCTATGGCAGGCGGCAAGGATATCTCCAAGGTAGACGACGCTTTAGCATCTGTAATTGATACAGTAAAGTCCACACTCGGTTAATAAAATAGTCTCCCTTGCCTGATGGAGAATCCGCCGAAGGCGGTGAGGGATTAACCTATAAAATACAAATAAAAGGTTCCGACTTTGAAATAAGAGTTGGAACCTTTTTTTACTGCAATTAAACAGACAGTTGATTTATTATATTATGCGTTTATTGTAAAAATATCCAAATAGTGCTAAAATCAAGATGTAAAGAGACCTGTTTGTTATATTCAACAAATCCGAGAGTTTACATTTGTGTAGTCTAATTCTTGTGTTTTCCTGTTTGGATATGATAGAATTAAATTGTAAGAAATAATCTTGAAGGGGGATTTATTATGACAAGAAAAATCACAAGCGTATTTTTAGCAATCTTAATGGTACTGTCTTTGTGCTATCTGTCTTTTTGTACTGCTTTTGCTGATACCGCTGCACTTCCCGAGGTCGCAGAAGGTTGCAATCGTTACTTCTTCCTTATGCCCGACGATTGGTACAACGA
>JAZSLX010000073.1:0-11149 GCA_045535605.1 Ruminococcus sp. | reverse complement strand
GACAAGGTTGCTGTAGGTGTTGACCTTAAGGACGGATACGTTGCTATTAAGGGCTGGACAGAGAAATCTGCTCTGTCTGCACAGGACTTCCTGAGCAAGATGGAGTCCTTAGGAGTTAAAACTGTTATCTGCACTGATATCTCCCGTGACGGAGCTATGCAGGGCAGTAACAACGAGCTTTATAAAGAGCTTTCAGAGAAGTACAGCATTGACCTTATTGCCTCAGGCGGTGTGTCTGACATAAATGATATCAAAACTCTGACTGAAATGGGACTTTACGGCGCAATCATCGGCAAAGCATACTACATAGGTGCTATTGATCTGAAAGAAGCAATTGAGGTGGCACAGTGATTACTAAAAGAATCATTCCCTGTCTGGACGTTCGAAACGGACGTGTGGTAAAGGGTGTAAACTTTGAGGGACTATCTGACGTTTCCTCTCCTGTAGAGCTTGGCAAATACTACAGCGACAATGGCGCTGACGAGCTTGTGTTCTACGATATAACTGCTTCTGCTGAGGGCAGAGCATTGTTTACAGATATTCTCCGTGAGGTTGCAAGCACAATCTTCATTCCCCTGACAGTTGGCGGAGGTATTAACACACTGGAGGACTTTGACCGAGTGCTTAAGTGCGGTGCTGACAAGGTAAGCGTAAACTCAGGTGCAATCCGCAACCCTGAGCTTATCACTCAGGCCGCTCAGAAATACGGCGACCAGTGCGTGGTTATATCTGCTGACGTGAAACGTGTGGACGGAGTGTTCAGGGTTTTTGCTAAAGGCGGAAGAGAAAACACAGGTATGGAGGCTATAAGCTGGATTAAGTCCTGTGTTGACCGCGGTGCAGGCGAAGTTGTGCTCAACTCCATTGACACAGACGGAGTAAAGGGCGGATTTGACCTTGAAATGCTGGAGGCGGTGTCCTCTGTTGTAAATGTACCTGTTATTGCCTCAGGCGGTGCAGGCTGTATTGATGACTTTGTAAAGCTGTTCCATACTCTGCCTAAGGTTGATGCTGGTCTTGCGGCTTCTATCTTCCATTTTGGCGAGGTTGAAATTCCGCAGCTTAAGAAAGTTCTCAGAGAGAATAATATTAACGTGAGGTTATAAGAAATGATAGATATTGAAACACTTAAATTTGACGAAAAGGGTCTTATCCCTGCAATTGTTACCGATGCTGACACAGACAAGGTGCTCACACTGGCTTATATGAACAAGGAGAGCCTGCAGATTTCTATGGAGAAAGGTCTCACCTGCTTTTATAGCCGTTCCAGACAGGAGCTGTGGCTTAAGGGTGAAACAAGCGGAAACTACCAGCACATTGTATCAATCACTGCTGATTGCGACAATGATGCTCTGGTTGTAAAAGTACGCAAGGACGGTCCTGCCTGCCACACAGGTAGTGATTCCTGCTTTACAAAACTTCTCTTTGAGGGCGAGGAGCCTGAGGGTTTCTCTATTGAAGGTCTTTATGAGCTTCTCAAAGGCAGACAAGAAAACCTGCCTGAGGGTTCTTACACAACCTATCTCTTTGAGAAAGGCATTGATAAAATCCTCAAGAAGGTTGGCGAGGAATGTACAGAGGTTATCATCGGGGGCAAAGCCGGTGACAAGGCTGAGACAGTATATGAGATTGCAGACCTTGCTTACCATGTGATGGTGCTTATGGTTGAGATGGGTATTACTGTTGAGGATATCAAAAAAGAGCTTGGCTCCAGACATGTTATCGACCACAAGGTTAAGCAGGAAAAAATGGTATGATAAAACGCAATTACCACACCCATACAGTGCTTTGTGACGGCAAGAACACTGCAGAGGAATTAGTGCTTGAAGCAATAGACAGAGGCTTTACTACTCTGGGCTTTTCTGCACACAGTCCCCTAGCGGGAGAAGGCTGGTGCCTTGTGCCTGATGAAAAGGAATATAGAGAAACAATCGCAGAGCTTAAGGAAAAATACAAGGATAAAATCGAAATCCTCTGCGGTATAGAGCAGGATTATTACAGCGAGCCTGCAAAGGGCTTTGACTATATTATCGGCTCAGTGCACTGCATTAAGGTCAGGGATAAACTCATCGCTGTAGATGACACTGCACAAATCGTCATTGATGCAATAGAAGATCACTTTGACGGTGATGCAGATGCTTTTGCAGAGGAATACTTCCGCACTGTTTCCGATGTTGTGAACAAGACAAAGGCTGATATTATCGGACATTTTGATCTTATACAAAAGTTTTCTGAGCAGGCAAATATCTTTGATGCCTCCTCAGAACGATACAAAAAGGCCTCCGAGGAAGCGGTAAGAAAGCTATGTGAAACCTCAGCAATATTTGAGATTAACACAGGTGCTATGGCTCGGGGACTGAGAACAAACCCCTACCCCTCTGAGGATTTGCTGAAGCTCATTGCAAGCCTTAAGGGAGATATTATCATAAGCTCCGATTGCCACGACAAGCAATATCTGGACTGTTGGTTTGAGGAAGCTGTAGCCCTTGCAAAAAAATGCGGTTTCAGCCGTGTAGCATATATTTCTCAGGGTGAAATAAGATTTACAGAAATTTAAAACATAATCAGGATGCAAAAAGTCCGTGAACGTAATGTTCACGGACTTTGTTTTTTTATGTTATGAATTTATTTGTCAGTAGCCTGACCCTTGATACTGTTTACAACCTTTTCATTCTCTGCAAATACAGACTTAGCGTCTTCCTCTGTGAGATTGGAAAGATTGATTTTTTCAATCTCACCTCCGGGCTCGTTACCATCAAGCTCTGTAAATTCAGGCTGGAAGGAGTAAACTTTTTCGTTATTGCGTGTCTGGATATATGTGATGTAATCAGCAGACTTGGAGAGATCCTCACCTACGGCAATATATGCACGATCAAGGTTGTCCTTGTAAAGCCAGATAGAAGGAGTCTGTGCATCAGATGATGCCTTGGAGGTAATGTCAGCATATGTAACTTCATCACCTGTTGTCATACCATAGGGAGCTTCACCGATAAGAACTGCTGAGCCGTAGTCAAACCCCACAACCATCTGTCTGTTTACGTAGTCCTCAGTTCCGTCTGCATAAGCCATATAAAGCTCGTACACACCGTCACCTGTAAAATCCAGAAGTCTTACAACTGCAACACCCTTAAGGTAGCCGTTCTCAAGCTTTGCCTCGCCGTACTTATCAACATACTCATTGTAAGTATTGTAGAAATAATTAGCTCTGTCAGTGTTTCCGATATCATAGGAAATTGCACCTGACATATCACATGCTGCCAACGACAGAACACAAATTACTGCAAGAACGAAAGCAAGAATTTTCTTCATAATAAACATCTCCATTATCGATATTTGTAATTTAAATTTTATTTTACTATGTTTTGCTACATTTTGCAATAGTAAAACTAAAAGGCAACAGGATTTTTGTTTTCCTATTGCCTTATTTTTTAGTTTATTGTGTTATTCTTACTCAAATACAAACTTCCCGTCCTTGTAATCACACACTATAACTTCCTTATCCTTAAGCTCCCCGCTTAAAAGCTTTTCTGAAAGCGGGTCTTCAATTAAGGTTGTAATAGCTCGTCTAAGGGGTCTTGCACCGAAGGACTCATCAAAACCTTCCTTTGCAATTGCACTCAGAGCTTCATCTGTTACCATAAGCTCTGTACCCAGTGCACTCAGGCGGTCTCCAAGATTTCTGAGCATAAGGGAAGCAATACTCTTGGTCTCCTCCTGGGTGAGCTTTGAGAATACTATTATATCATCCACGCGGTTTATAAATTCCGGTCTGAACACCTTTTTAAGTTCACCCATTACAGAGGACTTTATATCCTCATGCTCCTGTGAGCTTGTAGTTGTGAAGCCTAAGGATGCCTTTTTTTCTGTAATGAGTCTTGCACCTACATTGGAGGTCATAATGATTACAGTATTCTTGAAGTTCACTGTTCTGCCCTGAGAGTCTGTGAGTCTGCCGTCCTCAAGCACCTGCAAAAGCATATTGAACACATCGGGGTGGGCTTTCTCTATCTCATCAAAAAGTATTACAGAGTAGGGTTTGCGTCTGACACGCTCTGTAAGCTGACCGCCCTCGTCGTAGCCCACATATCCGGGAGGTGAGCCGATAAGCTTTGCCACTGTGTGCTTTTCCATATATTCACTCATATCAAGGCGAAGCATTGCATTTTCGTCACCGAACATAGAGGCAGCCAAAGCCTTGCACAGCTCGGTTTTGCCCACACCTGTGGGACCTAAGAAGATGAATGAGCCAATGGGACGGTTAGGGTCTTTGAGTCCTGAGCGGCTTCGTCTGACAGCCTTTGCAACTGCTACTACTGCCTCCTCCTGACCGATTACACGCTGATGAAGCTCAGACTCAAGATTCAATAGTCTCTGGGATTCCTCAACCTCAAGCTCCCTCACAGGTACTCCTGACCACTCTGACACAGTGTGTGCTATATCCTCGCGTGTTACCTGAGTATGGCTTGACTTAGCAGTTTCTTCCCACTGCTTCTTGAGTTCACTCAACTCATCACGGAGCTTCTTCTGCTCATCACGGAGCTTTGCTGCACGTTCAAAATCCTGACCGCTCACCGCCTCAGACTTATCCTTCTCTATGGCTTCGATTCTTTCTTCAAGCTCCTTAAGCTCAGAAGGCTCGGTGTGCACCTGAAGTCTTACACGGGAGGCAGCTTCATCAATCAGATCGATTGCTTTATCAGGGAGATAGCGGTCTGCGATATAGCGGATTGAAAGTTCCACTGCCGCCTGTATAGCCCCATCAGTAATACTCACCTTGTGGTGGGCTTCGTAACGGTCGCGAAGTCCCTTGAGGATAAGAACAGACTCCTCAGCTGTAGGCTCTGAAACCAGAACAGGCTGGAATCTGCGCTCTAAAGCAGAATCCTTTTCAATATACTTTCTGTACTCTTCCAGAGTAGTTGCACCGATAATCTGGAAGTCCCCCTTTGCAAGGGAAGGCTTCAGAATATTAGCAGCGTCAGCTGAGCCTTCGGCAGAGCCTGCACCTACAATGGTGTGGATTTCGTCAATAAAGAGGATAACATCCTTTGAGGATTTCAGCTCATCAATTACACCTTTGATTCGCTCCTCAAAGTCTCCTCTGTACTTTGTGCCTGCAATCATACCTGTGAGATTCAGGCTGACAACACGCTTATCCCTGAGAAGCTCAGGTACACTGCCTTCTGCTATTTTAAGGGCAAGTCCCTCGGCTACTGCGGTTTTGCCTACACCGGGCTCACCGATTAGCACAGGGTTATTCTTTGTACGACGAGAGAGAATCTGGATAACTCGCTGAATCTCCTGCTCTCTGCCTACAACAGGGTCAATCTCCCCTGCTTTGGCAGATTGAGTCAGGTCTCTGCCGTATTTATCAAGTGTAGGAGTACTGCTTTTTGCTTTGCTGTTTGTACTCTCCTGAGAGGTTTTCTCTGCAGAAAAGCTCTGCTCCTCCTGAGCTGTGCCCAGACTTGCTTTAAGTGCTGTCATAACAGTGGCAGGGTTTACTCCTGCAGACTCCAGGAATCTTACAGCATAGCTGTCACGCTCTGAAAGAATTGCCACAAGCAGATGCTCTGTGCCTACAAAGTTGTGACCGATTCGAGCAGATGCAAGGACAGCCGCCTGCATTACACGCTTTGTTCTGGGTGTGAAGTCATCAGGCGAAAGAGAGATTTTCTCTCCTACTCCTATAGCTTCTTTGATTTTTTCTTTGAAAACCTTGCCGTCAAGTCCACACTCTGCCAGTACAGTCGCGGCAACTCCTGTACCCTCCTCTACAAGGGACAAAAGCACGTGCTCTGTACCGATATAGGTATGACCCATATTGCCTGCTTCTTCTATGGCAATGTTCAAAGCGTCATTAGCTTTTTTTGTAAATCCTTTGAAATGATACATATTTTTCATCCCTTTCATATTGATAAAAGGTTACCTTCCAAATAACCATTATGTGATGTATATTACTGTGAATACAACTTATCTGTTTATCTCAGGGTTTCTCTGATAAGCTTTGCTCTTGCTGTATCGCGCTCTGTAGGTGTAAGCTTCCTGCCCTCTGAACGCATAAGACTTGCAGGCTGAATAGACACCATAAGGCTGTCTATAGTATCTATTGACACGTCCTCAATTAAACCTTCGGTAATACCAAGACGCACATTGCTGAGAAGCTTCACTGCCTCTGCGTGGGATATTAGACGTGCTGTAAGAAGTATACCCATACTGCGGCTTATCTTGTCCTGATACTCCATACTCTCCATAAGACGAGCTCTTGTATTCATCTCTGACTCTGTAAGCTGGTTGCAGATATTTGAGAGGTTTTCTATTGCTGATTTCTCTGATATACCCAGAGTGACCTGATTACTGAGCTGATACATAGCACTTGTTGCATCTGTGCCTTCACCATAGGTACCGCGGATTACAAAGCCCAGCTTGGCAAGATTGCCTGCAATGCGGGACACTGCGTGGCTCTCGCCCAGAGCGCAAAGGTGCATCATAACAGAAGCCCGCATACCTGTACCGAGGTTTGTGGGACACTGGGTAAGGTACCCCAGCTTCTTATCAAAAGCGAAGTGAAGCTCTCTCTGGAGTGCAGTATCAATGCGGTCTGCGATTTCATAAGCCTCTTTAAGAGAAAGTCCGGGCTTTATGACTTGAATTCTCAGGTGGTCCTCCTCGTTTATCATAATGCTGATACTCTCGTCCTTGGTAACAGCCAAGGCTCTGCCCTTGCAGGAATCTGCAAAATCAGGACTTATCAGGTGGCGCTCCACCATTGCAACAGTATCAAGCTCGTTTATATCCTCCATTGACACAAACATAAATTCCTCAGGGAGGTTTTTAACTGCAAGACGTACCTTCTCAACAACCTCTGCTCGCTGGTCGTCATTCATTCTGCAGGGAAACGGATAGCTATCAAGATTTCTGGCAAGTCTTACTCTTGAAGAAATTACAACGGGCTCACTCATTTGTGCTCTCCTCCATTTCTTTAATTCTGTCACGAAGCTGTGCCGCATACTCAAAGTTCTGCTCTTTTATAGCTTCTTCAAGCTCCGCTTTTAAATCCGCTACTGTGGGAGCTGTATTTTTATCACCCTCTGCTTTTTCAGGGATAGCAGGACTCTCCGGGGATTTGCCACAATGGGCGGTGTTACCGTGAATACGTCTTATAGAGGGTAAAAGCTCTGAGAAAAACACATCGTAGCATTTTGCACAGCCTACCTTGCCTGTGTTGCTTATATCGCCAAAGGTACTACCACATACAGGGCACCTTGTAGCCTGTGAACGTGCAGGCAAAGCTGTGCCGAAAAGACTCTTGATAAGTCCACCGAACATATCAGGCATTGCTGTGTCAAACACATTGTCAAAGCCCATCTCGTGAGCACAGTCGGCACAGAGCATATACTCCTCATACTCGCCGTTGATTACACGCTTAACCTGAGTTGTGGCATTCTTAACCTTACATTTCTGACATTTCATAAACCTGTCCTCCTTATATGATAGCTATGAGCATATTCTTGAAAATTGAAGCTCTGACCCTGTCACGCATTATAGGTGAAACTGCAGACAGTGTTCGGTCCGAGCCTGCTGAAAGCATAATTTTTGCGGCTTCTTCACTTATTATTGACGCAGATTTAAGGTTGTTAATCATAATCTGTGCAGTAATATTGTCAAGCTCATTGCCTATGGAATTAATTATATGCATAAGAGTTGCAGACTTATCCGCACGTATTCGGGTGATACGGATATAGCCTCCGCCACCTCGTCTGCTTTCAACAATATATCCCTGCTCGGGAGTAAAACGTGATGTTAAAACATAGTTAATCTGGCTTGGCACACAACCAAAGCGGTCTGCAAGCTCGTTTCTGCGGATTTCGGCATTGCCCTCAGACTCCAGCATTTCCATAATATACTGTGTCAGCATATCGCTGAGACGCATATAATCACCTCATTATCTGTGAGATTATTTGTCAGAACAATTTGACCTTTCCTGACCTTGATTAAATACTACAGCATTGGTCAGTAAAAGTCAAAGTCAGAGAAAGTCAAACTCCGCCAAAGCACATAGTCTTTGACGGAGTTTTCTTTTATTATCTTTGATTTTCTTTAGTTTTCTTCATTTTTCTCAGGTTTGACTTATACCATAAGCTCACAAATCAAATTTGAAAGCTCTACAGGATTTTCAATCTCCAGACCGCTGATCTGACGAGCCTGAGCGTAGAGAATCTTTGTATAGAGAGCAAGCTTGTCCTTATCCTCTTCAAAGAGCTTTCTGAGAGTTTCTGAAAGCTTATGATTCATATTGATTTCAAGAGCCATTTCTGCATGTGCATAAGCCTCGTTACCCGGCATTTTGCTGAGGATTCGTGCCATTTCTGCAGATATGTAGCCCTCACTTGAAAGGCTGACAGGATTCTCACCCAGTGAGACACTGAAACGCACAGCCTTTACCTTGCCCTCAAGGGTTTCCTGCATAGCGGCAAACATATCTGCACATTCTTCGTTTGCTTTCTTCAGGCTGTCCTTCTCCTCATCAGTTGAAAGGTCAAGGTCACCTGCGGTTACGTTTTTGAACTCCTTATCTGCATAGCTGTTGATTGCTTCCAGTGCAAACTCGTCGATATCGTCACAAAGGAGCAGTACATCAAAGCCTTTCTCTACAACTGCCTGTGTACGGGGAAGCTTTGCGGCAAGCTCAGGGGTATCTGCAAAAGCATAGTAGATGAACTTCTGGCTTTCGGGCATAGCCTCTACGTACTCTTTGAGGGTGATATATCTGTCTGAGGAGGTTGTGCGGAACACAAGCAAATCCTTAAGCACGTCCTTGTGTGTGCCGTAGTCGCTGTAAACTCCGAATTTAAGCTGACCGCCGAAAACCTTAAAGAAAGCCTCGTATTTTTCTCTGTCCTCCTTCTGCATTTTCAGAAGCTCGGACTTTATTTTCTTTTCAATGCTCTTGGCAATAGTTCTTACCTGATAATTCTGCTGGAGGGTCTCACGGGAGATATTCAGAGTAAGGTCAGAGCTATCTACTACACCGCGTACAAAGTTAAAGTAATCGGGGAGCAGGTCGGAGCACTTCTCCATAATCATTACGCCGTCGCTATAAAGCTGAATACCCTTTACATAGTCCTTTGAGTAATAATCGTAGGGTGCGTTTGCAGGAATGAAAAGGAGCATTTCATACTCTACGCTGCCCTCCATACGGGCGTGTATTGTACGCAGAGGGGATTGTGTATCATAAAAATGAGACTTATAAAAATCTGCATATTCTTCCTCGGAGACATCTGATGCCTTTCGGTGCCAGATGGGCACCATACTGTTGAGAGTGCGGTTTTCCACTACTGTTTCGAACTTAGGTGCACCCTCCTCACCCTCTTTGATTTCTACAGGTCTTGAGGTTTCCATATCCATACGGATAGGATAACGGATATAGTCAGAGTACTTTCTGATTAGCTCCTGAATTCGGTATGCATCCATAAACTCTGAGTAGGCTTCATTCTCTGCATCTTCTTTCAGGTACATAACAATCTCAGTACCAAAGGAGTCTTTTGAGGTTTCTGTGATTGTATAGCCGTCAACACCTGAGGACTCCCAAAGGTAAGCTATATCAGAGCCGATTGCTCGGGTTGTTACCACAATGCGTGAGGACACCATAAAAGCAGAGTAGAAGCCTACGCCAAACTGACCGATAATGCTGATGTTGTCATCCTTGTTGTCTGACTTGAATTCACCTGAATCTGAGTGTGCAATAGTGCCTAAGTTCTGCTCAAGCTCCTTATCGGTCATACCGCAGCCATTGTCTGTTACAGTAATTGTGCGTGCCTCTTTGTCAACTGCAATAGTGATTGCGTACTCATCGCGAGGAAGTCCAAGGCTTGAATCTGTAAGTGAGCGGAAGTAACGCTTATCGATTGCATCGCTTGCGTTGGAGATAAGCTCTCTGAGAAAAATCTCCTTATTTGTATAAACGGAATTAATCATCATATCCAGCATTTTCCTGGACTCGGTTTTGAACTGTTTTTTTGCCATATTTATACCTCCTAAAAGTTAAAAATTACTAAATTGAACATTACTATTTTAGTCCCTGAGGATATCAAAGTCAAGCTAGCACAGGGATTGTTAAAACAAAATTAATAAAGCGGTCTGCAACTTTTATATCGCAAACCGCTCTTGATGTTTAGTCTTGTTTATTGTATTTCTCTGACAGATACTCTATCGCTTCCTTGTAGCCGTCAAAGCCCTTGCCTGTGATAACCTTCTCTGCATAGAGTGAAACATAGGAAAAATGTCTGAATTCTTCCCTCTCAGAAACTTCAGAGAGGTGTACCTCAGCTGTAGGAATTGATACCGCCTTCAGTGCGTCAAGGATTGCTACACTTGTGTGGGTATATGCCGCAGGGTTAATAACGATTGCATCATACTCACCGTAACAATTCTGAATCTCTGTTACAATATCACCCTCGTGGTTACTCTGATACACACTACACTGAGCATTATTCTCAGCACACACAGAGGTTACAAACTCCACCAGATCCTTATAGGTGAGCTTGCCGTAAACATCAGGCTCACGGATTCCCAGCATATTAAGGTTAGGGCCGTTGATAATTTTAATTTTCATATATTACCTCCGAAAATGCTCTGAGGACTCTGTCTGCAACATCATTTGCTTCCCCATTTCCGTCAACCGTTTTGTGAGAAAAATCCTTATACATAGGCAAACGTTTTTCATACATTGCCTTAAGGTCTGTTGACAAGGGTCTGCCGTCTTTGGGAAGAAGTTCGATATTTCTTTCAAGGAATATTGCAACAGAATTCTGACAGATAATATCCTTGTTATCAGGGACTGTGACTGCCCCGCCGCCTGTTGCGATAACAGTACCGCTTTTTTTACAAAGGTTAGTGAGAATCTGAGTTTCAACCAGACGAAAAGCACCCTCTCCATCCTCATTAATAATCTGTGCAGGTGTTCTGCCTGTAGCTTTTGCGATTTCTTCATCTGCGTCAAAGAAAGGTCTATGGAGTATTTCTGCCACAAGCTTACCCACAGTGGACTTACCGCTTCCGGGCATACCAACTAAAACTATATTCATAGTTTTCTTAGCAACCTGCACACGGATTTTCTCAATAACCTCATCAGAAATAAAGTCGGATC
>JAZSLX010000138.1:0-4832 GCA_045535605.1 Ruminococcus sp. | reverse complement strand
TATGATATTTGTCATTCTTGCCGCCAGTGTCTGCAACACCTTCTTTGCCGTTAATTGTTACATTAACATCAGTCATATCGTTATTTGTTGAGAAATAATAATCACCAATAGTAGTCAGAAAAATGTTGGCCTCGTAGATACCATCTTCCTTGAAAGTATGAGAGGGGTCAAGGAAAGTCTGATTTACACAATCATACCATGCAACACTCTCGATACAAAAAGGAGAGTCGGTTTCATCTTTTGCAACGCCACCTGTAAGTATCTCTACATCGAATGTGGGGTAACCGCCTGCCACAGGCTCTTCTACATTAACCTCAACATTAGTAATCTCATAATTATAATCGCAAGGCTCAAAGGTATATTCTATAAAAGCCTGATCTTTGTCTGTGAGATCATCGTAAACAGTAGCATTTTCTCCATTGACTGTAGCACTAATAAAGGGTGTGTCAAAGTTATCAACACGGAACTCGTAACCCTCTTTGGCTACAAGCAGGACACTAAAGGTATAAATGTGTCCCAACTTAAAAGTATCAGAAGGAGAAACTACCTTCTGTTCTGTTTCATCATACCACCACTTGCCGTTATAAACATTGGGATCATCTTCCATCTGGTCGGCATATGTGTAAGAGGTGCTACCGAGACGGCTTCCATAATCGGGACGATAACCTGCATAGGGAGTGTGAACTCCTGTTATTCCGACATTCTTTATGATACTTGCGTCCGGGGAATTCGCCGCAAAAACCACAGAGGGAATCAGGGTAAACACTAAAAGCAAACATAAAACTAAACTGACAATTCTTTTTTTCATATTATTCTCTCCTTTAATTTACACAGGCTTGCCAATAGCATATCCTGTATCAATACCTGCAATATACTTCTGAATTGCAGTTGCGTCCTTGATGTTTACATCATCAGAAGCATCCACGTCTGCAAGGATAAGTCCTGCTTCTGTAAGAGACTCAAGCATTGCTACATGCTTCTGGATTGCAGTTGCGTCCTTTATATTAACCTCAGTGTCACAATTTGCATCGCCTAAGACTCCTGTAATTACAGGGTTAGTAGGCTTATTGGGATTTTCCTCACAGGCGGGGAACTCAAGCCCCAGCTCAAGCTCCTTCTCATCGTGGGAGCCGTATGCTATAGCATTTATGCTGTTTATGTAACCTATAGCTTCGTTATATCCATCTGCCATAAGGAAAGCATAGTTTTCATCAACTTCCAACAAAACAGCAACCCTGTAGATTCTACCTGCAACAAAGATATCATCCTCAGCCATCAGTACACCTCTGCCCTCGGTAATATCGTACCACTGAACCCTTGTCACATTACAGCCCTGTGTTGTGCAATACGCATCTGTATCAGGAGTGTTGCCCTCAAGGGGTGCCTCAATTCCTTCTATATATGCAGTATCTATAATTGTTGTTTCCTGCTCTTTTTCAAGAGGCTCGTAATAAATCCGCACTATATCCTCGTATGTTGACAGGTCGGAGTTTGTTACAACACAGCGGATGATGTAGCTTGTTGCCTCCTCGGGTCGCTCTGCAGGCTGCCATGAAGTAACATTATATGCTTCACTGACAGATGTCCACTGTGTATTCTCCCCGTTGTAATCCCTTTCATCACACATATACCAATTTATATACTGGTGGTCTGTGGTTCGATTATAAAGTTCAATGTAAGGTGTGTCTTTCTCTGTTTCAGGCACTGTAATTGTATCTATCCTGCTCAGCACCTCATAGAAGTCCTCTTTATGAAGTTCATATACGGATTTACCGTAGCTTTTTACAACTTCCTTGTTGCACAGACCAATCAGTCTGTAATAATAATCAAGGGTTTCTGATATAATCATAGGAGGTGCTGTAACGTTATAGTATCCTCTTGTGTAATCATCAATGGTATCTGTAAAAAGTTTTTTTGATGTTCCTGTAAGGAATCTCTGGTCTCTTGCATTAAGACAGGTTGAAGGAACCGAACCCTCAGCAACTATGACTCTGCCCCAGCCGTTGTTGCAATAAGCAAAACCTGAGGAGTCGCTGTCTTTGGTTATATAAAAATTACCGCCGAGCACATACACACTGGGATAAAGACAACCGTATTCCAGATAATTATCGTAAGGAGTAACTTCTATGTTGCTGTATTTGCCATAGAAATCACCGTCAAAGATAACCACCTGGGGAACCTCGTACAAATAAGCATTATGTCCTACGGATATTGTATCGCCGCCCCAGGCTGCACTTGAGTCAAAGGTACCGCCATAGATATATGTATATCCGCTTGTTGTACGGACTACACAGCAATCGCCCTGCTCATAGGGAGATAATATCTCATAGTAACCTCCGTTTATCTCAAGCTCACCGCCTTCGTTGTAAAAAACTGCCTTGTAATAAGAGCTGTATCCCTCAGAGAAGGAGCAGTAGCCTGTCTGTGACGCAGATGTATCGTTTATAATCATTGTTGCATCAGATCTGATACGGAACAGCGCACTGTCGTTACCTATGGTACTTCTCTTGATGCTGTAGCCGTTAAGATCAAGGTTGAAGTAGGCACCTGAAGGGATAACAACCTCAAGATTATTAAGATTATCCTCCTGTACAATATCATCATTGAGGATATATCTGTAACCCGCCTGTGCTTTGCTTGCGTGGTTTCTGAGCTGTTCATAGGTTTCGATGTAATATATGGGGGCCTCGCCTGAAGGCGCAAGCTCTGTTTCCTTTGCAGACACCCCAAAGGGTAGTGCACTTATTACAAGCAAAACGCATAGCAAAGCACAGAGTATTCTTGTTTTTTTCATTTGGGTTCCTCCTGTCAATCTATTCTTGTAACACACAAATCTTTATCCACATTAAGGGTGAAGGTGTAAACCTCGTCCTCGCAGGTGGGGTACTCGAAGACTGCTGTAACCTCTACCCTGCCTTCCTTAAGTCCTACAAAGTAAATATCTGCACCTTTGTCACGCATTCCGCATTCGTTCTCAGGGACAGGTCTTACATAGCTGTAGTACTCCACTACATCATCAGGATTAATCTTTAAGTAGAAACCGCCGCCTGCTATTACACCTTGTCGGGCATAACAGTATGCTTTTTCCTTATCAAAGGGGTAATCGGGCTTTTTACTGCAACCGAAAAGCGATGCAAATATCGAAAGCATACATATCACCGCCAATACCTTTATGCCCAAGGGTCTTGGGATTTTGGAGTTCGTATTCCTACCATTATGTATTGCTCCCATAAAAACCACCTGCCGTCGCCTTTCATACGGAGTGTTATCTGACGAGGACTGTCAGCACCGCCGCTTTTAAGCCAAAGGGTCATATATCCCTCGTTCACAGCAGAATTCGGGTTACTCTCAATCTCCAAGGTAAAAGGCTGTGAAGGAGTGTAGTCATTCTCGGGAGTTGCTCCCTTAAAATATGAGAAAGGCACATACCACTGATTGTCACGGAATCTGTCATCAAGAAAAGATATTTCTGCAGGACTCAGCGGTCTTGGACCTTTGAGGAAGTTGAGCATTTCAATTCCGATTTGTTTGTCTGCTCCGTAAGCACACAAGGCAAGCACTGACAAAGCAGCTGTCTTGAAGGGTGAGTCAAGACTTGCCTCAGGTAGAGCCTGAAGCTCACTGAGACTCTCAGGCAAAGCATTGAATGTAAAGGTTTCTTTTTTATTTCCTATAGAGTTTACTGCTGAATTTACCGCACCGCTCAATGCAGAGGTTGCAGAGCTTTTAAGCTTATCAAATATTCCCATAAAAGTCACTCCTCGTAAATATAAACCGAGTCATTTATATATTTCTTAGCCAAATTAAAGAAAAAGTCATAGAGAACATCAACGTGCTCGTCTTTTGTGTCAGCAGTCTTATCTGTGCCGTCACTTAAATATACTGTTGTCTTGTTTACGGTTTGGTCTGCTGCTTCAAAAATCGAGGGTCTGTCTTTATATGTGGTGACATAGTCCGTAACCAAATATTTTTTATCAAGTCTCATAAGCTCTTTCAGATAAGCCTTATCCACCTGACAGCCTTCAAGGATAATACAATAAGGCTCCTCATCAAAACGCACCTCTGCGTCAAAGAGCACTTTGTCCCCTTCTTCTCTCAAATAAAAGCTGTAACAATGACCAAAATTCATATGATTCTGAGAAAGGCTCAAACCTGTAAGCTGTGCAGAGCTTCCATTTTCAGGCGTTACAGTACAGCCTGCAAAAATCACTCCTGCAACAATGAGGCCTGTGACCGCAATCACAATATATACCATACGTTTCATCACATCCTCCTGTCTGTTTCAAAAAAATTATCAAACATCTCTGAAATCAATAGGGTCTCCGCACTGAGGACAGAATCTGGGAGCCTGACCTCCCTGAGGTACAGTCCAGCCGCATTTATCACAGCGGATTACTCTATTCTGTACAGGCTGAGAAGCACCGCAATTCTGGCAGAACCTGGCGCTGTTGTTGCTACCGCAGTTTGTGCAAACCCAGTATGCAGGAACTGACACCTGTGCAGGCTGACCGTAAGTCTGTACAGGCTGAGCATACGCAGGGGAAGTCTGACCACAAGGCTGAGTATATCCCTGCGGAGGCTGACCGTACACAGGAGCAGAAGGCTGGTTGTAACTCTGCACAGACTGAGTATATCCCTGTGGGCTTTTGCCTGTAAGCAAGCTCTGAAGCTCATACATCTGTCTTTCATACTCACGATAATCATCCGTCATACGGCTCTGAGGTCTGTTGCCATCGCTAAGCTCAAACTCAATCTGTGAAAACCAAGGAGAATTCACCTGAATCACAAAATTGAATTCGTACTCCACTTCATATCTTGGAGGATTGTAGCTT
>JAZSLX010000020.1:0-10130 GCA_045535605.1 Ruminococcus sp. | reverse complement strand
GGTTTACTTGTTAAATTAAACAAAACCTTTAGGTAACATCTGTAAATAATTTACATTAAAGGGTTGTCGTGTTTTGTTGACTTAAGGGGGTAATAATGATATAATTACGATGTTGTAATGTTTTCTGTAACTGGCGGATTTATGGAGTACCATGTGGGAGCAGAAAACCTGTTTAATGTCGACCGCCTGGGCAGATCTGTAGCATTACTACAGGTCTGTCCGGTTTTGTTTTTTATTCACTGCTTTTATTGTGAAGGAGGTATATTTATGAAAAAAGTTGCAGTAGTAATGGGTAGCGACAGCGACCTTGCTGTTGTAAGAAAAGCAACCGATATCCTCGCTCAGTTTGGTGTGCCCTTTGAGGTGAGAGTCCTCTCTGCTCACAGAACTCCTGTGGAGGCTTCTGAGTTCGCACGCTCAGCTAGGGATAATGGCTTCGGTGTTATTATCTGTGCTGCAGGTATGGCTGCACACCTTGCAGGTGCTTTTGCGGCAAACTCTTCTCTGCCTGTTATCGGAATTCCTGTTAAATCAAAGTATCTCGACGGTGTTGACGCACTTCTCTCAACTGTACAGATGCCTACCGGTATGCCTGTTGCAACAGTTGCTATTGACGGAGCTGCCAACGCCGCCTTGTTGTCTATTCAGATGCTTGCTATAAGCGATGATGAGCTCAGAGTAAAGTATGATGAGTACAGAGCACAGGCTACAGCAAAGGTGCTTGAAAAAGACCGCGCTATCCAGAGCGAATTCGGTCTTTGATATATATTTTTATTAAGTCTATTCAATTTTTTACATTTTTTATTTAAGGAGTTTTTATTATGAAAGAACTTGTTTACAGCGGTAAGACTAAAGACGTATTTGCACTTGAAAACGGCAACTATGAGCTGAAGTTCAAGGACGATTGCACAGGTAAAGACGGCGTTTTCGATCCCGGTGAGAACTCTGTTGGTCTCACAATCGAGGGCGTTGGCAAGGTAAACCTTGAGATGTCCGTTTACTTCTTCGAGCTCTGCAAGGCTGCAGGTATCAAGACTCATTATGTATCTGCTGATATGGATACAGTTACAATGGAGGTTCTTCCTGCAAAGCCCTTCGGTAAGGGTCTTGAGGTTATCTGCCGTAAGAAGGCTGTTGGTTCTTTCCTCCGCCGTTACAGCGATTATGTTGAAGAGGGTGCAGACCTTCCCAACTATGTTGAGATGACATTCAAAAACGACGAGAAGGGTGATCCCCTTGTAACTGCTGACGGTCTTGAGGTTCTTGGCGTTATGAACGCTGCTCAGTACAACGCAGTTAAGGAAATGACACAGAAGATTACTGATATCGTTGATGACGAGATGAAAAAGCGTGGCATGAACCTCTACGACATCAAGTTCGAGTTCGGCTATGTTGGCGACGAGGTATTCCTCATTGACGAAATCGCATCCGGTAACATGAGAGTTTACAAGAACGGCGAGTACGTTGATCCCATGACTCTCTCCCGTCTTTTCTTTGAATAAATTGAACTGAATACGGCTGGCTCCCTTGATTTTCTTGAGGGAGCCGTCGGACTTTACATAACAAACGCGTAATCTCGGAGGTGCTCAGAGTGGGCGGTTTTTTCGGTGCAGTTTCTAAGAGAGACTGCGTTTTAGATGTGTTCTTTGGTGTGGATTATCACTCTCACCTTGGAACCTCCAGAGCTGGTATTGCAAGCTACTGTGAGGAAGACGGCTTTCAGCGTCATATCCATAACATAGAGAACACTCCTTTCAGAACTAAATTCGAGGATGACCTTGAAAAAACAAAGGGCAGAGTATGTATTGGCTGTATCAGCGATACAGGTCCTCAGCCTTTGTTGATATATTCTCACAACGGCATTTACGCCATCAGCATTGTGGGTGTTATCAATAATCAGGCAGAGCTTTCTCAGGAGCTCCTTGATACAGGTAAGGTACACTTTGGTGCTATGGGTGGCGGCAAGGTTAATGCTACCGAGCTTGTAGCAACTCTTATTGACCAGAAGAAGGATTTTGTAGAGGGTATTGCTTATGCCCAGAGCAAGATTGAAGGCTCACTGTCCATCCTTATTATGACAGAGCGTGAGGAGCTTATCGTTGCCCGAGATCTGATGGGACGTACTCCCGTAGTTCTCGGTAAGGACGATGAGGGCCACTGTGTAAGCTTTGAGTCCTTCGCTTTCAAAAAGCTTGGCTACAGCACGTTGAGAGAATTAGGTCCCGGTGAGATTGTAAAGCTCACTGCTGACAGTGAAGAAGTGCTGAAGGCACCCGGTAAGCAGATGAAGATTTGCTCCTTCCTGTGGACATACTACGGCTATCCCAACTCCACCTATGAGGGTGTGAATGTTGAGGTGATGCGTAACAAAAACGGCGAGATTATGGCTCGTGATGAAATTGAGAACGGCACTTATGAGGACGTGGATTTTGTCTGCGGTGTTCCCGATTCAGGAATTCCTCACGCAATCGGCTATGCTAACAGGAGCGATAAGCCCTTTGCACGTCCTTTTATTAAATATACACCTACATGGCCCAGAAGCTTTATGCCCAAGAACCAGAGTGTCAGAAACCATGTAGCAAAGATGAAGCTCATTCCTGTTGAAGAGCTTATCAAGGACAAGAAGCTTCTCTTTGTAGATGACAGTATTGTCCGCGGTACACAGCTTCGCGGTACTGTTGATTTCCTTTATGACAACGGTGCCAAGGAGGTACATATGCGTTCAGCCTGTCCTCCAATTATGTACAGCTGTAAGTACCTTAACTTCTCTTCCAGTACATCAGAGATGGACCTGCTTGCCCGCAGAATCATTATGGAGCTTGAGGGTGAGGAAGGCTTCAACCATCTGGAGGAGTACGCAAGCGCTACCACAGAACGCGGCAGAAATATGCGCCGTCTTATCTGTGAGAAGCTTGGCTTTAAATCACTTGAATTCCAGTCACTTGACGGAATGATAGAGGCTATCGGTCTGCCTGCAGACTGTGTTTGCACATATTGTTGGAACGGAAAGGAATAAATCGTATGAGTAATTCAAGATCTGAAAGTTATGCAGCAGCCGGCGTTGATATTACCGCAGGTTACAAGGCTGTTGAGCTCATGAAAGAGCACATCAAGCGCACCCGCAACGAAGGCTGTCTTGATGATGTCGGCGGTTTTGGCGGTTGCTTCGGTCTTCCCACAGGCATGGAAGAGCCCGTACTCGTTTCCGGTACTGACGGTTGCGGTACCAAGGTAAAGCTTGCTATCCTTATGGATAAGCACGATACCATCGGTATCGACGCAGTTGCAATGTGTGTAAACGACATCATCTGCTGTGGCGCAAAGCCTCTCTTCTTCCTTGACTATATTGCTTGCGGTAAAAACTACCCTGAAAAAATCGCTGCTATCGTTGGCGGTGTTGCAGAGGGTTGTGTACAGTCCGGTGCAGCTCTTATCGGCGGTGAAACCGCAGAGCATCCCGGTTTGATGCCCTTGGATGACTACGACCTTGCAGGCTTTGCTGTAGGTATTGTTGACAAGAAGAAAATGATTGACAACAGCAAGGTGAAGGCAGGGGATGTAATCATCGCTCTCAAGTCAAGCGGTGTTCATTCTAACGGATTCTCTCTTGTAAGAAAGGTTTTCGATGTAGACAACGCAGACCTTCACAAGACCTACGACGAGCTGGGCGGCAAGTCTCTCGGTGAGACTCTGCTCACTCCCACAAAGATTTATGTTAAGTCTATGCTGGCTCTTATGCAGGAGGTTGACGTTAAGGCAATCTCTCACATTACAGGTGGCGGCTTCTATGAGAATATTCCCCGCTCACTTCCCAAGGGCTTCTCTGCTAAGATCAAGACAGAGGATGTACAGATTCTGCCTATCTTCAAGCTCTTACAGCAGGTGGGCAATATCCCCGAGAGGGATATGTTCAACACCTTTAACATGGGTGTTGGTATGAGCGTTGTTGTTGATAAGGAAACCGCTGAGAAGGCTGTTGAGATTCTTAAGGCAAACGGCGAGGACGCTTATATTCTGGGCGAAATCGTAGAGTCTACAGAGGGTGTTATTTTATGCTAAACACTAAAAAGGTGCGTATTGCTGTTTTAGTTTCAGGCGGCGGCACCAATCTTCAGGCACTTATCGACTCACAAAATAGCGGTGTGATAAACTCAGGCGAGATTGTACTTGTGCTTTCCAACAAGGCTGATGCCTATTCCATTACACGTGCAAAGAATGCAGGTATAAAGGCTGTAACTGTTACAAAATCCGAGTTTGGCGCTGACTTTGAGAAGAAAATTGTGGAGACCCTTGAGGAAAACAACATCGACCTGATTGTACTTGCAGGCTTTATGTGTATTCTTTCAAAGGACTTCACAGATAAATACGCAAACAGAATTATCAATGTTCACCCTTCACTTATTCCCTCCTTTTGCGGAGAGGGCTTCTACGGACTCAGAGTTCACACAGCTGCTCTCCAAAAAGGCGTTAAGGTATCAGGTGCAACAGTTCATTTTGTAAACGAAATTCCCGACGGCGGAGAAATCATTATGCAGAAAGCCGTTGAGGTTATTGATGGGGATACCCCCGAAACTCTCAGCAAGAGAATTCTTGAGAATGCAGAGTGGAAGATTCTGCCTGCATCCACAGAGCTTGTATGTGAGAAAATCCTAAAAGGCGAAATTTAAATTTTTACTTAATAGAGAGAAGGAGACAAAGCCATGGATATCTACAAGGTTAATTGTATAAAAGAACTGCTTTCCAATAACACATACCCCGGCAGAGGTATTATTATCGGTAAATCCGAGGACGGCAAAAAGGCAGTAACTGCTTATTTCATTATGGGCAGAAGCGAAAACAGCCGTAACAGAGTTTTCATCGAGCAGGGAGATGAGGTTATTATCCATCCCTTCGATGCTTCCAAGGTAGAGGATCCTTCTCTGATCATCTACTCTCCCATCAGAGTTTATGAGAACAACCTTATTGTTACAAACGGCGACCAGACCGACACTGTTTTCGACGGTCTCAAGTCCGGTATGAGCTTTGAAGAGGCATTGACTCAGCGTGAGTTTGAGCCTGATGCTCCCAACTTCACACCCCGAATCAGCGGTATGATTACTTTCGATGAGAATGACTTCACATACAAGATGAACATTCTTAAGAGTGCAGACGCACAGGGTACTGCTTGCAACCGCTACAACTACGCTTACAATGCACTCTCCGGTCTCGGTCACTTTATCCACACCTATGTATGTGACGGCAATCCTATCCCCACATTCCAGGGCGAGCCTGAGCGTGTATTTATCCCCTCAGATATTGACGAGTTCACAGAGGCTATCTGGAGCACTCTCAATGAGCAGAACAAGATTTCTCTCTATGTTCGCTTTGTAGATCTTGAAACAGGCAATGCAGAGAACAGAATGATTAACAAGAACGCTTGATAAGGAGATATAGAAATGAAAGAGTTTGAACTTAAATACGGTTGTAATCCCAACCAGAAGCCCTCAAAGATTTATATGAATGACGGCACAGAGCTTCCTATTGAGATACTCTCAGGCAGACCCGGCTACATCAACTTCCTTGATGCATTCAACAGCTGGCAGTTGGTAAAAGAGATTAAAGAAGCTACAGGTATGGTAGCTGCTACCTCCTTCAAGCACGTAAGCCCTACTTCTGCAGCAGTAGGTCTTCCTCTCTCTCCTGAGCTTAAGAAGGCTTGCTTTGTAGATGATATTGAAGGACTTGATGATTCTCCCCTTGCTTGTGCTTATGCAAGAGCAAGAGGTACAGACAGAATGTCCTCCTTTGGCGACTGGATTGCACTGTCTGATGTCTGCGACCTTAAGACCGCTGAGCTTATCAAGCGCGAGGTTTCCGACGGTGTTATTGCTCCCGGCTACACAGACGAGGCACTTGAGGTGTTAAAGTCAAAGCGTAAGGGCAACTACAATATCGTTAAGATTGACCCTGATTACGTTCCTCAGGAAGTTGAAACCAAAATGGTTTACGGCATTACCTTTGAGCAGGGCAGAAACAACTTTGAAATCAACAATGCTCTCCTTGAGAACGTTGTAACACAGAATAAAGAAATCCCCGAGAGTGCAAAGCGCGACCTTATCATCGCACTTATCACTCTGAAATATACACAGTCCAACTCCGTATGCTATGCTAAGGACGGTCAGGCAATCGGTGTTGGTGCAGGTCAGCAGTCCAGAATTCACTGCACACGTCTTGCAGGTAACAAGGCAGATATCTGGCACCTGAGACAGCACGAGAAGGTTTTAAACCTTCCCTTCAAGCCTGAGCTTGGCAGACCCGAGCGTGATAATGCAATTGACGTTTATATCTCTGATGACAGCGACGATGTACTTGCAGACGGCAACTGGGAGCAGTTCTTCACAGTAAGACCTTCGGAGCTGACAAAGGCAGAGAAGAGAGCATATCTTGACTCTATCACAGGTGTTGCTCTGGGTTCAGACGCATTCTTCCCCTTCGGCGATAACATCGATCGTGCAAAGCGCTCAGGTGTATCTTACATTGCAGAGCCCGGCGGCTCAATCCGTGACCAGATTGTTATTGACACCTGCGACAAATACGGCATTACAATGGCATTCACAGGAATGAGACTGTTCCACCACTAATAGAAGTGCCGAGGCTCGTAGCCTTAAAAAATCGAGGACGACACCGAATTTGCCGAATAGCAAGTAAATGCTGTGCATTTGCTTGCAGGGAAATTTGGGGAGGACGACGACTTTTTTAAGAGATGCGGAGAGCATACGAGGCATGACACAAAAACAACAACGTTTATATGAGGTGAAAACCGTGAGGATAATGGTAGTTGGCGGCGGCGGTAGAGAGCACGCCATCATAAAAAAACTTAAGACAAGTCCCAAGGTAACAGAGATTTTCGCACTTCCCGGCAACGGTGCAATCGCACAGGATGCAACCTGTGTGAACATTGGTGCAAAGGATATTGAGGGCATTGTAAAGTTTGCCAAGGAGCAGAGCATTGAATTTGCTGTGGTTGCTCCCGATGACCCCCTGGTGCTGGGTGCAGTTGACGCCCTCCACGAGGTGGGAATTCCCTGCTTCGGCCCTGAGAGTAAGGCTGCAATCATTGAGGGAAGCAAAATCTTCTCCAAGGATATGATGAAGGAATTTGGTATTCCTACTGCTCAGTACGAAACCTTTGATAATATAGACAAGGCTCTTGAATATCTTGAGACTTGCGCAATCCCTGTTGTTATCAAAGCTGACGGTTTGGCTCTTGGTAAAGGGGTTGTTATTGCAATGACCCGCGATGAGGCAAAGCAGGCAGTACGAGAGATGATGGAGGACAAGGTTTTCGGTGACTCAGGCAGCAACATTGTTATCGAGGAATTCCTCACTGGACCTGAAGTTTCCGTTCTGTCATTTACAGACGGCAACGTAGTTGTTCCCATGGTTTCATCTATGGACCACAAGCGTATCGGTGATAATGATACAGGTCTTAACACAGGCGGTATGGGCACAATTGCCCCCAACCCCTACTATACAGAAGAAATTGCCGACAGATGTATGAAGGAGATTTTCCTGCCTACTATGGAGGCTATGAATAAACTGGGCAGAACTTTTAAGGGCTGTCTTTACTTCGGTCTTATGATTACCGAGGATGGTCCAAAGGTTATTGAGTACAACTGCCGTTTCGGCGATCCTGAAACTCAGGTTGTACTGCCCCTTCTCAAAACTGACCTCTTTGAGATTATGCAGGCAGTAGAGGCAGGCACATTGGCTGATATCAATGTAGAGTTCAAGGACGAGTCTGCTTGTTGTGTTGTTATGGCTTCAGAGGGTTATCCCAAGAAGTACGACACAGGCTTTGAGATTACTTACGATATGGATTTAGAGGCAGAGATTTACGTTGCAGGCGCAAAGGCTGAGGACGGAAGACTCTTGACCGCCGGAGGCAGAGTTCTGGGCGTTGTATGCACAGCTGAGAATCTTTCCCTTGCTGTTGAGAAAGCTTACCGCGAGGTAGAGAAGGTACACTTTGAAAATTCCTACTACCGCCACGACATCGGTAAAAAAGCACTGAAGGTTCTGGAGGAAAACTAAAATGGTATACAGATTATATGTAGAGAAAAAAGAGGGACTTACTGCTGAGGCACAGTCCCTTAAGAATGAAATTAACAACCTGCTGATGATTAAGAGCCTTACTGAGCTTAGAGTTATCAACAGATACGATGTAGAGAATATTGACAAGGACCTCTTTGACTATGCAAAGACAACAGTATTCTCCGAGCCTCAGCTTGACAATATCAGTGATGAGCTTCCCGATACATCTGATTGCATTGTATTTGCAACCGAGTATCTCCCCGGTCAGTTTGACCAGAGAGCAGACTCTGCTGCACAGTGTATCCAGCTTATCTCTCAGTGTGAGCGTCCTCGTGTGCGTACTGCAAAGGTTTTCCTTCTGTACGGCAACGTAACTAAGGAAGAACTCAATGTTATCAAGAACTTCATTATCAACCCTGTTGAGAGCCGTGAAGCACAGCTTGAGACTTACGAATCACTTGCATTTGAATGTGATATTCCTGAGGGTGTTGAGACACTCACAGGCTTCTGTCAGCTTGATAAAGCCGGTCTTGCAGATTTCGTAGAGAAGTACGGCCTTGCTATGGACGAGGACGACATTGCATTCTGCCAGAACTACTTTATCTCTGAGGACAGAGACCCCACAATCACTGAAATCAGAATGATTGATACATACTGGTCTGACCACTGCCGTCACACAACATTCCTTACACATATCGACAATGTTACCTTCTGCGATGAGCTTCTTGAAGGTGCGTATAACAGATACCTTAAGACCCGTGAGACTATGGGCAGAACAGATAGACCTAAGTCACTGATGGATATTGCTACTCTTGCCGCAAAGTTCCTGCGTAGCGAGGGTAAGCTTCCTAACCTTGACGAGTCTGAGGAAATCAACGCTTGTACAGTAAAAATCAAGGTTGAGGTTGACGGGGTAGAGGAGGATTGGCTCCTGCTCTTCAAGAATGAAACCCACAACCATCCCACAGAGATCGAGCCTTTCGGCGGTGCGGCTACCTGCATCGGCGGTGCTATCCGTGATCCCCTTTCAGGTCGTTCCTATGTATATTCCGCAATGCGTGTAACAGGTGCTTCTGACCCCACAGTTCCTGTATCTGAGACTATCGAGGGCAAGCTTTCTCAGAGAAAGATTGTTACCACTGCTGCTGCAGGCTACAGCTCCTACGGAAACCAGATTGGTCTTGCAACAGGCATTGTTGACGAGCTTTATCACCCCGGTTATATGGCAAAGCGTATGGAGATTGGTGCAGTAATTGCTGCCGCTCCTGCAGAAAATGTTCGCCGTGAAGTACCCGAGGCAGGTGACGTTGTAATCCTCCTTGGCGGTAAGACAGGTCGTGACGGTTGCGGCGGTGCAACAGGCTCCTCCAAGTCCCACACACTTTCTTCCATCGAGACCTGCTCTGCTGAAGTTCAGAAGGGTAATGCTCCTGAGGAAAGAAAACTCCAGAGACTTTTCAGAAATAAGGAAGTTTCCCTTATGATCAAGCGCTGCAACGACTTCGGTGCAGGCGGCGTTTCCGTTGCTATCGGTGAGCTTGCTGAAGGTTTAGAGATTGACCTCAATAAGGTACCTAAGAAGTACGAAGGTCTTGACGGTACTGAGCTTGCTATCAGTGAATCTCAGGAACGAATGGCTGTATGTATCGCAGCTGAGGACGAAGAAAGATTCAAGGAACTGGCATTCAGCGAAAACCTTGAAGCTACAGTAGTAGCTAAGGTAACTGAAGAACCAAGACTTGTAATGTACTGGAACGATAATAAGATCGTTGACATTTCCAGAGAATTCCTCGACTCCAACGGTGCTGAAAAGCACATCACTATTGAAACATCAGCACCTAGCGCCTTTGCTAAAAAGGTAGAAGGCAGCTTTACTGATGAATACACCGCTCTTGCAGGCGACCTTAACGTATGCTCCAAGCGTGGTCTTTCCGAACGTTTCGACTCCACCATCGGTGCAGGCACAGTTATGATGCCATTTGGCGGTAAGAACCAGATCACACCTAGCCAGGCTATGGTAAATAAGGTATCCGTTGAAAAGGGGCATACCGATACCT
>JAZSLX010000071.1:0-24848 GCA_045535605.1 Ruminococcus sp. | reverse complement strand
AGTGAAACGTCCTGATTGATTGTAATGTTACTTCCGCTATTAACATTAACTGTAAGGTTACTAGTAACGGGAAGCTCATAGTTTTTGGAGTTAATACTGGATGTACCAACGGACATTTTGATGGAATCGATGGTCATATTACCATTGAGGTCAACAACCAGTCTGTCGGTAGTGCCGTCATAACGCTTAACTACGTAACCTGAAGAGAGGTTAAACATAGCACTGCCTGTTCCGAAAAACTCAACAGCAGAACCGAAGTCAGAACTTGACATATATACTGTTGTGTAAGAGTATTCCTTTGCACCGTACTCAATAGTCATAGGAACTTCAATATTCTGAACATAGTACTGAGAAAGCGGGAATACGCCGTTATCCATATCGGTTGACTGAGAACCGCCACGGAAGTCAGCAATCTGGAAGTTTTCGTAAACATTAGCACCGCTCTTTGCAGTAACAGTACCATTACCTGTTATATAGCCGTAAGCATAAAGCACACCGCCATTGTTAACAGTAATGTTACTGCCTGTGTTCATATACACGTAAGAAACAGCTCCTGTGGGAGCACCGCCGTGAACTCTGCTACCCTGAGCATAAGTGTGCATTGCTGAAAGGCTGACAGCACCGTTAACTACAATGTTAGCACCCTCTGCAAGAGTAAGCTTGCGGTATTCATAAGGAGTTACCCAGGAGTTAGTATCTTCCACGCCAACTGCCTGAGTTGTGTACATTGTGTTAGCAGCGTCAAAAGGAATTAGCAGAGAAACACCTGCAGGAATTGTGTAGGTACCTGCTGCAAGTGTACCGCTGTTAGCAAGAACGATAGCCTTGCTGTTAGAGCTGATTGCAGCATTTGCTGCTGCATTCAGGTCGCTGAAAATATGAGTTGCAGTTACCTGATGGTAATTAATTTTACTAAGGCCAAGTAAACCTGAACTCTGAGATTTGGCTGTTGCTGCACCAAGGTAGAAGTAAGGTGCAGAATTAGCACCGACGAACACAGCCCTAACTGTAAGATCAGCTGCAGGCTTGATTGCATAAGTAGCATCCTTAGAAAGGATAGCTCCTGTCTCTGCATCTACCCATCCGAGGAATGTAGCACCGCTCTTAGCAGTTGCAACAAGAGTTGCGCCGTCTGAAAAGCTTACTTCCTGAGTTGTACCTGCATCAACTGCAGTACCGTTAACAGTAATGCTACCGTTGTCAGAATCATAATCAAATGTTACATTTGAAGATGCAGCAGCAACTACAAGAGAGAAATTGCTCATTGTAAGTGTAGCTGTTAGGTTGCTGAAACCGCTGTTTGAAACAAGCGTAATTGCAACAGATGCGCCGGGCTCAAGTACTGCTGTGTATGTACCTGATGTAGCGGCTGTTGCACCAGCAATCTTGAAAGAGTTTGCCTTGTCTACAGTGTAATCAAAAGACAAGGATGCTGTGCTGTCAGTTTCATTGGTAACAGTAATATTGTTAGTCTTCTTACTTAAAAGACTACCCTTTACAGTAATAGTTACTGTACCATTTGAAACTTTGTTTGAATTCGCACTGTCTGTTACAGACACTTTTCCGTCAAGCACATCAACGGTTGTGATTGCCATAATAGGCGGATTCACAGCCGAATCAAGCAAATCGTAGAAAAATGCGAATGTAGGTGTACTCTCATGGAGCTCAAGAAGCTTAAGCTCTACCTCACTCATAGTACCGATGGTAGTTACAAGTGTGTCGGACTCAACCCAAGCATTCCACAGGTCAACGCTGTACATAGCGTTGTAGATTTCAGCCTCAGTCATAACTTTCTTACCAAGGTGTTTGATAAGAAGTTCGTCCATCTGAGCTTTAACCTGGTTTAAAAACTCGGTTGCTCCGGTGAGAGTATCGTCACTCAATTCGGAATCGGTGACATCTGTGTGAGTCACGTCTTCATCTGTATGAACATGGTCAGGTGTTGCTTCTGAAGCAAATGCGTTAAAAGGCATCACTGTCAAAAGCATCAACATAACCAGCAAAACAGAAAGAAGACGCTTTCCAAATTTTGTGAACATAACTCATCCTCCAATACAATAAATTTATATAACCGACGTCGTTACCTTGACACGCAACAAAATGCATGCTGGCTACGGCGTATTTATATACTAAGTAATAAAAAGTTCTGTTTATTTAGCCAATCTCAGGACTCAGAGAATTAGCAACACTTTGTTTTTTTATAAACGGTAATGCGAAAATAAAAGAAATCATATATACAGAGTCTGCTCGTAAGGTTGTATTATATATGCTGAAAAGAATACACAAAACAGCTATTGTCATTGTAAGCTGACAATGATTAGGATCTGCATAGCTTTGTTTGTAACTCCTAAGTGCAAGAAGGAATATCAACACAAACAAACCAAAGAAAAGAATCAAGCCTATATATCCTGTTTCCAGATACATAAAAGCATGAGAAAACCAATTATAATTAACTTCGCTATGGCTCTCAAAAAAAGGAGTATTAAAAACTGAAATGGAAGAAAGGTCACAGTTACCAAGACCAAATCCAATAAAATAATGGTACCATTTATAAAACATTTCATTTGAAATGGTGCTTATCGCAGACAATCTGTTAATATCACCACTTGAGGTATATCCCTTATCAGAAGCGGCACTTTCATAAAGTAACTCAATAGTAAATTTGCCTACATACTCAGGGAAAATCTGAATAAGTATACTAACACCTATAACTACACCACAAAGGCTCACAGCAATGATTGCTAACTTTTTCCATGTAAATTTTGTAATAAGAGATACCACACAAAGAATCACAATAAACTCTATGTAGAAAAACTTCAGTTCTGATAAAGCACTAAGAAAGAATGATGCAAAAAGCTTAAGTAAAGTAGAAGCGAATCTCTCTTTCTTATTAAGAAAGTATATTATTGATTTAACGGTAACAATGCAAAGAAATACGTTGAGGTAAACGTTGCAACCAACAGAAACACCAAACAATCCGCCAAGAAAATCCTGCTTATATCCCATTAGATAGAACTGCACAAGACATACTGCGAAATTCACCCAGAATAGCACATCAAAAAAATAAAGATATCGTTCTGTATCTTCAGTATTTATAAAATTTATGAATGCCAACAAAGCAAAAACAAATCGGAAACTATTTCTATATCCCCAGAAAAAATACAAAAAAGATTGATAATTAATAACATAGGATACAATGAGATACAAAGTCAGCAAAGAAAAGTAAGCTACAAGCGGTGCTGTTTTCTTCAATATTTTGTTTTTAGTACGAGAAAAGAGAATCAGAATTACACCAAAAAGAACAAAGTCTAAGGAAAATCTTATAAACGTCGGTAACTTGAACAAATCAATAAGTAATCCGAAAGCAAAGGGTAAAAACAAAATATAAAACATCATCCACTCAGGGACAGTTCTTTTTTTTATATATAATTTTCTAAAACTAAAATTTGAGTTTTGCATTAATAACACCAGAAAATCATTATGTCTTAATGGTAAGTAAAAGATTACACAAACCAAATAGTCTAAGAGAAGCCAGCTTGAAAAATAAACGAACAGTATTTTTCTCTCGTTTTACAACTTCTGCACTAATACTATCTTGTAAAGTCTTACTTTTTAATATTTCTTTACAAAGCTTTCGCTTCTCATCAATCTTAACATCAGAAGCACAAAAAATCATTTTAAGCGATGCGAGCGTAAAAGAGTGATAAATCATACACAGACGAATTTTAATTTCGTCAGGATATTGGAACCTTTCTACTAAAGATACAGATTCTGAGAAAAAGTAGTCGTTTTTTTTCTGTCGATCTGCTCTGTACGTATTCGTAAGTGACGAAGTATTTACATAGTGAAAATATAGTATATCATCAATGGTGACCGCTTTATTTACATACCTGAAATACTGAAGAAGAAAATAAGTATCTTCAGAAATAATCTGACGCTCAGATGGGAATCTGAGATCATGCTTATTAATAATCTCCATCGAAAACATTCCGGACCAAGCACTGAAAGCAAAATTATTGGGAGTTCCCTGACGATAATCAAAAGAAATAAGGTCAGGCAACAAGTGCTCTATAACACAATCGTTACCTTCATAAATAAAGATGTTATCACTTTTTGCTGATGACAGTACTTCCCCATTCTCAGTAACATCTGACATAGAATACCAAATCACATCAGCGTTATTATTTGCATTAGCAGACATACACTTTTCTACAAGAGATGTATTGATATAATCATCACTATCAAAAAACAATATATACTTACCCTTGGCGTGTTCTATTCCTGTATTTCTTGCCATTCCTAAACCCTGGTTGGCTTTATGGATAACCCTGATGCGAGCATCTTTTTGGGACCATTCATCACAAATTGCAGGACAATTGTCAGGGGAACCGTCGTCAACAAGGATAATTTCAAGATTCTTATATGTCTGCTTAACGATACTGCTTACACATTTATCAAGAAAGTGTTCAACATTATATATAGGGACAACAATAGTAACTAAATCTGACATCATAACACCACCTTATATAAATGTATAACGCTTAAATTAATCCTTAAACCTTTGAACAACAAGAAGGATTCTCACAAGTAGAACAAGCATCAAGTTCTTCTTTTGAAACCTTTCCGTCACGAAAATCCCTGACGATTTTATTTTCATACATTGAATACTTCTTCTTTTTGAAGAAGAAAAGGAACTTATGCTTGAGTACCCAGAAGAAAGGAACCCAGATATATTTATGCATCGCAGGAGAAACCGAGCCAATCATCCAGCAGTTCCTGTCACAACAACGTACTTTTTCACGTACACTCTCTGCTGCTTCACTGTTCCAAAGTTCATCCCAGGACTGCTCGTTAAGGTTTCCCATAACCTCTTTTTCCTTTGTGCCGTTACAGGGCATTACGTCACCGTAAGGGTCGATAAAGAAAGTATCAAAACTCATATCGCAGGGAAGCAAGCGCTTCTGAGAAAATATGTAGTTGATAAGTCCATGGTTAAAATATGCACGGAACCACTTTTTGGGACTGTTGGAAGCAAGGAGTTTATTAATAAGATTCTCAAAATTCTGAGCAACCATCAATCTGTCATAAATAATATTATTTGACTCTACAAAGTAGAAACTGTTATGAAGTGAAGCTGTTGCAAACTCCATATTCATTTCATCAGAAATATCATAGAGGGCACACAGGTCAGGGGCATTCTTATCCTGAACAGTCATACCAAAGCCTACGTCCTTCATACCCATATCAACGAGAGTTTTAAGGGTTGTGTAGCCTCGGTTGAAGCCGTCATCAAGACCTCTGATTTCGTTATTTGTCTGTTCAAGACCTTCGATGGAAATACGGATTCCAACCTGAGGGAACTCTTTGCACAAGTCAACAATTCTGTCTGTAAAGAAGCCGTTTGTAGAAATAACAATACGGTCGCTCTTTTTGTAAAGCTCACGTACTATATCCTTCAAATCCTCACGGATAAAGGGCTCACCACCTGTAATGTTGGTAAAATACATCTGTGGAAGCTTCTTTATTGTTTCAATTGAAATTTCCTCCTCAGGCTTTGAGGGGACTTTATATCGGTTACACATTGTGCACTTTGCGTTACATCTGTAGGTAACAATAACTGTGCCGTTAAGTTTTTTAGACATATTTATCCTCAGTTCTTCTTTTTAGTTACTAAATATTTATTAGGATAGAAAAAGAAATCTAATGCTTTTATCCTTGAAGCAAGCATATAGGCTAAAACAGGACCTGCAAAACTGATAATCATACCGGAGAAGATATGCAGAGATGCATTTGTAATGCCTATTTTACTAAGCAGACTTCTGAATGCCGCCGCAAAAATTGTATGTAAAAGGAACACAGGAAAGGTATATCGCGCAAACAACAATGCTATCCTTGTGCTTATTCTGAAATTTTCTGTTTGAATCGCCAAAACAACAAAAACAAAACATGCAGCTAATCCCATAGCAAAACTAATTACAGGAATATAATTATCAATGCATGCAAGCCACAAGCTAAACAGCAGAAACAATATAGCGATCAATATAGCCAATAAAAGACATATTTTCTTTTTTAGTAGCGGAATGATATCGAATTTATATAGCCCCATTCCAATTACAAACCAGATAATATTACCAAAAACAATGTTTATTATATAAACATCAAGACCTGTTGGAATAAGTAATATAACTTTTGTTGTCAATGCCGCAAGCAAAACAGTTATTGTTCCCTGTTTGCTGTTCATCACAGGAATTAATAGGAATATAAAAAACAAAGCCAAAAGATACCAATATGGTGATATAGGGTTCCACACCAGGGAAACAACCAACCCGTCAGTTTCTTGATTTACTGAATCGGAAAAAATGTTTTTAAGCAACCAAGTAACAACGCTAAACGTTACATAAGGAATTAAAAGAGCCGTTGCTTTTGAATGAACATTTTTTAACCAACCTAAGAAAGAACTTGTATCCGTGTACTTCTGATATAGATAACCGCTGCATATAAAAAACAAAGGAACATGAAAATAGTATATAGTTTTATTAAACCATTGATAGATAAAAGAATCGTTTATAATCTCAGCGGCAACCATACTCTGAAAAAGATGACCCAAAACCACCAGTACACAAGCGAATATTTTTAAATTATCTATCCACAGTTCTCTGTTTTTTGACATAAAACCACCATCTTAGTACATCTCAGGAAAACACTTGTAAATATTATCGGTTTACCAGAGTGAAATACTTAAGATAATCCTTTGCTACGGTATCCCAGTTATATCTATCAAGCACTTCCTTGCTGTCAAAACCAATCTGCTTATTGTTATATAATATGTTGTCAACTAAAGAAACAAACTCGTCTTCTGAATTGTAAATAAAATATCCGTCAGTCAAATCAAACATCAAATTATTACTGAGCACCACGGGAGTACCTGAAGAAATTGCTTCAATAATTACCAAACCGAAAGACTCAAGATTTGAGGTGAACACACTACAATCAGCCATATTGTAATACTCATTCAGCTGAGTTCCAGGGGACAACTCGCCTGCATATACAACCTGCTCCGATATATTATTTTCTGCCGCAAAAGAATCAATGGATTGCTTATATTCCATATCAATTATACCGCCTGCATACAGATAAATAATATTCTTGTTCTTTTTGAGGTAATCAGCAAGCATTCTTACAGAGCCTAGCTGATTCTTTCTGTCACAAACAGAACCAACCTGAAAAATTATCTTTTTATCTTCAAGCTGCATAGATTTCTTTATCTCTTCAATTCGCTCACTGCTCAAAGGAGAGTATTTATCAGTATTTACACCGTTAATAACTTTTACAATGCAATTCCTGTTAACAGAAAGATGATTCACAAAATGGTCGGTTGTAATGTCATTGAGAACCAGTACAAGGTCTGCTTTTTTTACACAAGCAACCTCTTGAAAATACTTTTTCTTGATAGTACCTTCAATTTCTTCCCACTTTGTTCCCCATATGTAAGAATGAACAGTGTATGCCATCATAGCTTTCTTACGCAATTTCTTTGAAGAAAGCAAAAGAAAAAAGTACATATTATACTGATTATGAAAATGTAGAACAATCTTTTCCTCTGATTTTCTGAGTATTTTCTTGAGCTTCAATGCAAGCTTTACAGAATAAACAACTCTCTTGAGCTTATGCACTATACCAAGACTTACATCATTTTTTCTGAAAGCAGAGGGTACTTTAACCTCAGATATAGGCAAATCGTTATCTGCTCTTGAGTCAGAAGCGATATCAATTATCTCTACATCCTCACCTATTTTCATAAAAGAACGGGTAAGTTCTTCTACAACAATTTCTGTTGCCGCACCCATTTGTGCGGGAATAGGAGTATAACCTGTCCCAATCTCGTATATTTTCATATTCAATCCTCGTAAATCTTAATTAACTTAGAGTAATAAGTTTTTGGTGTTTCAAATGAAACACTTTTGCAATTATCTGTATACAGCTGTGCTACTGAATCGGTATAAAGAAAATATCGAAGTTTTGCTTCCAGATCATCAACATTGCCCGCTTCAAAAAGAAGACCTGTTTCGTATTCCTTAATAAGTTCAGGAATCCCACCCATTCTGGAACATATAACAGGTGTCCCGAACATCTGGGACTCAATAACAGAGAAAGGACAATTTTCGTACCACTCAGAAGGATACACGCTACATTTTGCCCTCTGAATAAGAGTCATCAATTCATCACCCGTTTTGAAGCCTACGTACTCAGCATTTGGTATATCTTTCATATCCTCAACAGCAACACCGTAACCTGCAAATACAAATTTAACATCAGGCATACGCTTTGCTACTTCAAGTAAAGTATTGGTACCTTTATCCCGTGACAGATGACCAAATTCGAGAATATAATCTTCCTTTTGAACATCAGAAACTATGCGTTCTTCAATAAAATTGTGCAGGGCAAGTGTTTTGTCTGCAAAACGACTCTGAGTATCAAGCTTAGTCTTAAGAAAAACAGAAGGACAGATAATCTTATCTAAATAACTATACGCCTTGCTGATTTTCCATGTATAGGCATCCATCATTCCAAGAAAACTTTTCATAAAGGAGCCCTTCACACACTTTGTTCTTAAACAATGGGTATAATTGCCACCAAGACATTTTTCACATACCCGTATATCTGTGTCGAACAAACCGTGACTGGGACAAATAAGCTGATAATCATGAGCTGTATATATAATCTTAATCCGTTTACCGGTTTTCTTTCTGTAACGATGTGTTTCAAGAATTATACTTGGCGTAAGATGGAACTGAATATTATTCAAATGGACAACATCGGGAGAAAAATCCTCAAGAACTTTTCTGATTTTTTTACAGGCTTCACGAGAATAGATAATTCTGAAAGGAGCCTTCAGATTCTTTAATGTACCTGTACTAAAATCCATATCAGAAACATAGGCTCCTACTGAATTTCCAACAATATTTTTTTCATTTTCAAGCCCGAAATATTCAACTTGATGACCTTTTGAAGTCAGCAGTTCTCCTAATTTGAACACATAGGTTTCGGCTCCACCCTTGGGATACAAAAATTTATTAACAAGAAGAATTTTCATACCTTGCTCCCCCATTGGAGTTTTACTTAAGGCTCAGGGCTTTCTGTAAAGCTCCAGTGTTCTGTCGATTACATTCTTCCAGCTATATTTCGCAGTAATAAAATCGGCAGAGCCTTCTTTATATTTCATTACAGCATCAGGATTTTTGCACAGATACTGCAATTTTTCTTTCAGGTTAGTAATATCACCCTTGCGGAAGGTGACTCCCTGCTCCTCTATTACCTCTGCACATTCGGGAATGTCGGAGGTAAGACAGCAGTTTGAGTAGCTCATAGCCTCTAAAAGACTAAGAGGCATTCCCTCTAAATCAGAGGGCAATACATAAACATAGGCGTTGCTGTAGAGCTCAGACAGAATCTGTCCCTGAACAAAACCTGTAAAAATTATTCTTTCGTCATCTTTAGCAAAACTTCTGAGCTCCTGCTCATAGTCACTCGTGTCTGAAGAACCGCCTGCTATAACAAGCTTTTTTTCAGTTTTAAGCTGTTTGAAAGCCTCGATAAGATAATGGACTCCTTTTTCGGGCACAAGTCTGCCAAGATATAGAATGTAAGAATCCTTATTAACTAAGTATTTATGGGAAATTTCATCCGCAGGAAAAAGCTCGGGTCTACTTACTCCGTTCGGTATAAAAACAGTCTCTCTGTTATAGGTGCTGAGAAAATATTCCTGAACATTTTTACTGAGTACGATGATTTCATCTGCATATTTTACGGCACATTTCTCACCGAAAAGTATATATTTTGAGGCAAAACCGCCCCATTTTGAGCGCTGATGGTCAAGACCGTGGACAGTAGCTATACATCTTTTGCAGAAAAGCTTAGGAAGCCACAGCATTGCACAGGGACCTTCCGCATGAAAATGCACAACATCGTACCTGCCGAAAGCGGCACGAAATGCAGCGAAAAAAGACGAGGTCATTGCGGCAAGACCTTTTTTCTGAATGGTAGGTACATCCTTGAGGACAACACCCTGATATTCACGGAGCTTTTCTGTATCGAAATGCTTACCACTTACATGATGGCCTTTGCGGTTATAGCAGACAACCTCGTGCCCAAGGTTTACCATACCTGTACTAAGCGCCCCTACTACAACCTCAACGCCTCCTTCTCTGGAGGGTATACGCTTATGACCAAGCATTGCAATTCTCAGTTTGCTGTCGTTCATTTAAGGATTATACCCCTTCCATTCCGAGAACTGCACCGACAGTTCCGAAAAGTATTTTAATATCAGTCAGAAAGCTTCTTTCATTTATGTACTTTGCATCAAGCTCCATCCACTTATCAAATGTAAGCTCGTTACGGCTGGGCTGTATCTGCCAGTAACAGGTAAGTCCCGGTGTAACCAAAAGACGGGTCAGCTGTTTGTCAGTGTACTGAACAACCTCACGCTCAAGAGGAGGCCTGGGACCGACAAAGCCCATATCACCCTTAAGAACATTGAAAAGCTGAGGAAGTTCATCAATACTTGCACGTCGGATAAACTTACCCACCTTAGTCAGTCTGGGGTCATCCTTAATCTTGAAAACAGGACCTTCCATTTCGTTTTTATCCATAAGCTCATCAAGCATTTTATCCGCATTTGCTACCATAGAACGGAACTTATAGAACTTAAACTTTCTACCGTTTTTACCCACTCGCTCCTGGACATAAACAGGAGATGCTCCGGGGCTGTCAATCACAATAATTAAGGATAAAACAGCCATAGGAACAAGCAGAATAACAAGACCGAGAAAAGAAAACACAATGTCAAAAAATCGCTTAAAAAAACTATATACAGGCTTTTTCTCTACAGACATCATGCTGAGTGTATCTACACAGTCCTTTAGCGTCTTCTCTGATTCAATTTTCACATTAGATACCTGAACACTCATACCACAAATCACCATTCATAACTTATCCCGTAAATCTCTCATAAGAGAAGAACACCCTCAGCAATAAAATCACTGAACAGGCTCGTAGAAAAGCTCCATAACCACTTCTTCAACTGAATTTTCATCAGGGTAAAACTCAATATAGGTTTCTCCCATACGATTTTCACCCTCCAGATAACAGATATCTGAAAAATCATAGGTTGAAATATTATCGAAAAACCGCTCCAATTCAGTAACAGAACAATTTGAAACCATATACTCAGACACCTTACCCAAAGCATCTATAACAAAGGTTTCATCTTCATCCGCACACTGTGAAGCCTTGTCCACAAGTGCGTTAAGATACTGTCGCTGACGCTCCATACGGGTATTATTGGAGCTATCATCAAGTCCGTATCGTGTGCGGACATAATTGAGAGCGTGCTCACCCCTGAGCGTTACCGTCTCACCTTTTACAAGTGTATCGTCAATACCTGTAAAATCATCAAGAACTGTAACCTGAACTCCGCCTACAAGATCATTGAACACAGGCACCGAGTCCATTGTAATAGAAATATAGTCGTTGATATCAACACCGGAAAGAAGTTTTGAAACAGCCTCAGTAGTATTTCTGCAACTGGCCTTACCGCCATCACCGTAGGTGTGAGCAAGAGCTATCTGCTTATTTACTGTTCCAACCTTCTCTCCTGCCAAGCCAAGGACAGATATTTCTGCCATAGTATCACGGTTAATATGCAAAGCGGAACAAGAAGCGTTTTTGTTATCAATAACAAAAAGCATAAGAAAATCTGCCTGCTGGTCGTTGTTGTACGAGTCGTTGCTGATATCCCCCTCATACTTATCAAGTCCCATTACAAGTAGAGTTTCAACGTTTTTTTCACGATATTTCTGTCCGTTATATGTAACCGTATTATCCGCAGGTGTTGCAACAGGAACATCGCCCTGCTGATTTTCCCAGATTCTGAGTATCAGCAAGGCTACGGACACAACTATAACAACTGCCAAAACAATTGCAATTGATCCCAGCAGTTTTCTTCTTTTTAATTTCTTGTCACTTATGAATTTGTGACTGCTCATACTTTCTTCTTATTAACTGATACTGCAACAGTTAAAGCGCAAAGAGCAACACCTAAAGAAGCTGCGATAATTGCAAGTGTAGGATCACCTGTTACAGGAGAAGTTGTAGCAGACTTTGTGGAATCTACAACGATAGCAAAAGTTGAAAGCTCGTCTGCAGTAAAGATAAGGTACTGACCATCCTCAACCTTTGCATTCTCGATAAGCTTCCACTCACCGTTAATGTACTGGATAAGACCTGCAAAACCCTTGAGAGTATCAGCGGAAAGCTTAATTTTGAATGCACCGTGTTCATCGTGCTCAACACAGTCTGTGTAATCAATATGGAACAGATCGCTTACTGCAAGATCAGTAGGGAGAATATCCAAAGCATCTACAACAGCATTAAGACCTGAGAACATATCAGTAAGGTCTGTTGAGTTCTTAATCTGGTTGTAAGCGTCTTCCATTTCCTTCTTGTCAGCATCGCTGAGCTCGTTGCGATCGCCGTAAGAAGTAATGTCAAGGTTAGCGATACAGTCATCGCTCTCGTTCTCAAAATCTACGATGATAGGTGCATCGTTTCCTGAGGGGCTGTTCACAAAGGAACCGGGAGCTGCACAAACAGTTATGCTGAGAGCGAATACCATTACAAGTGCCAGACAAATTGCAAATACCTTTTTCATTGTTAAATTCATCCTTTCAAGATAAAATAATGCTATTATATTGATTAACCGTTATCAGAAAGCTTCAGAAGTGAGCGCTGATATTCGGTAAAATCCTGTAAAAATTCTTCGCCTGTTTTTTTGCGTATCAGGTCAAACGCCTGACCTATAAAAGGAGGTCTGTGTAAAACATTGTGGCAATCGGAGCCAATAAAATGAATCATACCATCTTTGAGCATTCTGATTGCCTTACGCCTTGTGCGAAATTCATTAAAGAAGCTTGCGTTAACCTGAAGAAGGACTCCGCAATCCAGAAGCTCTCTGATGGCATCCTTGTTCTGAAATGAAAAGTAACGCTCTATGTGGGCAAGAACTATGGTTACTGTATTGGAACAAGCAAGATGTACTAACTCCTTAACCGAAGTTTCAGACCACTTTCTCATAGGCATTTCCATTAAAAGAAGTTTGCTGTCCTCAATACAAAGCGTAGAAAACTCTTTCAAACGGCTGATCCCCTCATAATATGCTATTTCTGCTCCAAGAAGTATTCGAGGCATATCCCCGCAAAGGTTTACCTTAAGCTCTTCATATGAAGCTTGTCGTCTTCTCAGAAAAGTCTCGGCGGTTTCGTTATTGGGCAGAAAATGAGGAGTCGCCACAACAACATCTATTCCCTGATGAGAAAGCATGGAAAGAAGCTTAAGACTCTCGGTTACATCCTTACTACCGTCGTCTATCGAGGGCAGAATATGGCTGTGAAAATCAATCATTTTTGCTGTGAACCCGAAGATGTATAGTACTTACGATAATACTTGGAATACTTTTTGTATCTGCCGTGAGTACCGGATGAATTTTCAGACTCGTTCATAACACAGCCGAGAACATTTACATTTGAAAGCTTAAGCTGTCTGAAGCAAGCTTCAAGCTCCTTTTTCTCTGTATAGTCTTCTCTGACAACTACAACCATACCTGTGATGTACTTGGAAATAGCCAGAGCGTCTGATACAACATTAACAGGAGGAAGATCAACAACAATGTAGTCGAATTTTTCTGCAGCAAGCTTCAGGATAGACTCCATTCTGCGGGAACCTAAAAGCTCTGAAGGATTGGGAGGAAGGTCGCCTGAGGGCATTACATACCAATTCTCGAGAAGATTGGTTTTGAACACTCCCATCTGGTGGGACTCATAACCCATAAGCAAATCTGTAAGACCGGGAGAACTGCTTATATCCATTTTTTTTGCGACACTGGGAATTCTCAGATCGCCGTCTATAAGAAGTACACTTTTGCCGCTTTCTGCCAGAACATAGGACATATTAATTGCAGTTGTACTTTTTCCTTCTCCACGCATAGAGCTGGTAACACCAATAATAGGACACTTAATCCCTTCAGGAAGTGTGAAAGAAAGATTTGTTCTGAGTAGCTTATACTGCTCAACAGCAGTAAACTCCAGATTTTTGTGCAGAGTCTTTTTGCTAACTGCTGCATCAAAAAAGGATCTGCTGGTTCTCTTTTTAGTAGCCATTCTCTTTTACCTCCTTACTTCACGTTCTTTTTTCTCTGATAATAGTAAGCATACTGTTTATCTGAGGTGCCAAGCAGGTTGGGTACCTTTGCCAGAATGGGATAGTCGTAGGTTCTAAGAATATACTCATCATCGTGGATGGTATCATCAAGAAGAGCAATAATTACAAGAACAATCAGTGACAAAAAAGTACCAACAAGAAGTCCTACTCCAGTATACTTAGTAATATTAGGAGAAACCTTCTGATTCTCTACAACAGCAAGGTCAACAATTTCCATTGAACTACCCTTAATAATCATTGCTATTTTATCGGGCAGAATCTCAGCGATTGTGTTGGCAATTTTTGCAGCCTCATCAGGATTATCAGCGGTAACTGTTACTTTAAGAACCTCTGTATCATTAACAGAATCAGCCTTTACCATATCATATATCTCTTCGTAAGTATAATCCACCTGACATTTTTCTACAACCTCAGTAAGGGTGGTTCTGTTTTTCAGAATTACGGTATATGTTTTAACAAGGCTCTGTGCCGCTGTAAGCTCTGAGGAGCTGATGCTGAAGCTGGAATTCCCTAAGGAAAATGAGCTGTTATTAACATACAGCATTATAGAGGATGAATACATTGGTGTAATAAGAAAAGATGCATAGGAAAACGCAAGAACTCCGCCGAGTATTGCAACAAGTATTACTATCCATATTTTTTTCCATACATACCTTACAACATGCAGAAAATCTATTACATAATAGTCCTGCGACTTAACATTCTCATTAACCATTGAATGATACCCCTTAAAACTTTTATAAAAACCATAGATGATATTCGATTGCATACCACACCAGCATACAATTGACATTAATACACAGATAAATAGTAACACAAACACAAACAAATTACAAGGGATATTTATCAATTATTAATAATTTTTTACCATTATATTATCTTTCAACAAAAAAACAATAACAAAGATTACAGAAACACCTGTAAATCAAAAATAGCTCGTATGTAAAAGATGCAAAATAACCATAAGGCGGACAGAACTACTCTATCCGCCTCTGTGTCAGTCTTTGACTCAATTATCAGCCGCAGGTTGATCCTGAACAGCCGCTTCTGAGCATAAAGCTCTCGCAATCGGTACACTTCTTTTCTGTAGGATTAGCCTCATGTGTGCCGATTTTAATTGTATCCAGCTTACAATAGCCCTGTTCTGCGTTATTGTATGCACAGCTTCTTACAGAACAGTGAATGCATTTATTTACATTGTTGTCCATCATCTTTTTCTCACCTCAACATTATTATCTCCTCAGTTTTTCAGAGTATTCATATCACAAAATTTCTGTAATATGGATAATATATACAGAGGTGTTTTTATGGTTGACATCATCCTGAGTCTGTTGGTAGTTATTCTATCTCTTGCAGGTGCTATTTCCTGCCTGAGGTTTTTACTCTTCCGCCTTTACAGAAGCAAACAGGACAAAACAATTATGCTTATTTCACCTGCACAGGGCAACTGTGAGGATATCGAATACACTTTAAGAAGCTGTGCGGCAAAAGTAAGGTGGATGGGCAAAGTCAGACCTTACAGGGTAATTTGCCTTGATAAGGGAATGAATGATGCCACACGAGAGATATGCAGAAAAATCTGTTCCGAATATGAATTCATGTGCATTATGAGTACAGAAGAATTAAACAGAATATTATGAGCAAAAGAACAATAATTCTTACATAGAATTTTAATTACAATTGATAAAAATTTTCTGATTACTCTCGTTAAATTATTGTTTGAATATAAAATTTGTTGTATAATATTTTATATAAATAAAATTTTATTCAGAGGATTTTTATGGCTTCAGAAGAAATGTATGAGGTATGCGGTACTGTTGATAGGATAGTATACCGCAATGAAGAAAATGAATATACAGTATTAGAGCTTGGCTGCGGAGATGACACCATCACCGCAGTCGGCATTATGCCTATGGTTTTTGAAGGCGAAGAGCTTAAGCTTATAGGCTCATTTACAAGTCACGCCACCTACGGTCAACAGCTCTCTGTGTCTGCTTTTGAGAGAGGAGTTCCCACCTCTGTACTGGGAATACTCAAGTATCTTTCGGGTGGAGCTGTGAAAGGTATTGGCCCATCTACAGCCGCAAGACTTGTAAAGGAATTCGGAGAAAACACCCTTGATGTGCTTGAAAACGACCCGGAACGAGTTGCAAAGCTCAAGGGCATTTCCATTGAAAAAGCCAGAAGCTTCAGCGAACAGCTCAAAGCAAACACAAGTATACGTGAACTGCTGATGTACTTAGGTGCATTTGGAATAAGCCCCGTTGACGCAATAGCTCTCTGGAAAAAGTTCGGCAATGATACAATACAGATTATCGAGGATAACCCCTATTCCCTGTGTATAGAGGGCAGTGATATCAGCTTTGAAACAGCAGATATGATTGCGGTTAAGAAGAATTTTGCTCCTGACAATAGTTTGAGAATACGAGCAGGTCTTGGCTATGTTTTAAGACACAACAGACGCTCAGGACACACCTGTGTGCCACAGGACAAGCTGCTGAGCAAAACCGCAGAATTTCTGCAAGTGGAAATTGTATGTGCGCAATCCGCTCTGGAGAGTATGATTACAGACGGCACTCTTGTGAGAGATATATTTAATGACAGGGAGTTTATTTTTCTTCCTGACCTGTACCAGAGCGAAAGCTACACTGCCGCCAGAATGAAGATGCTTTTAAGATATCCTGTTGCACCTATGAGCGATGCCAAAAAGCTCATAGAAAACATAGAAAAACGAACAGGAATCCGCTATGCTGAGCTTCAGAAGGAAGCAATTATGCAAGCTTTGCAGAAGGGTCTCCTTGTACTCACAGGCGGTCCAGGTACAGGTAAAACCACAACACTCAATGCTATCATCAGTATTCTGAAGAGTAAAGGTCAGACAGTACTTCTTGCCGCCCCCACAGGCAGAGCTGCTCAGAGAATGAGCGAGCTGACAGGCTGTGAAGCTAAGACTCTGCACAGATTGCTTGAGGTACAGTACAACAGAGATGACCGACCTGAATTCAAGAAAAATGAAATGAATATGCTCAACTGCGATGCACTTATTGTAGATGAGCTTTCTATGGTAGACTCTGTGCTCTTTGAAAGTGTGCTCAGAGCTCTGCCCTTAGGGTGCAGAATCATACTTGTGGGTGACAGCGACCAGCTCCCCTCTGTGGGTGCAGGCAATGTACTTGCAGATTTGGTAGCATCAGAAATTATACCTGTTGTTGCTTTAAAAGAAATATTCAGACAATCTCAGCAGAGTCTTATTGTAACCAATGCTCACAAGATAGTATCAGGTATTATACCTGAACTGAATATAAAAGATAACGACTTCTTTTTTCTCCCCTGCTCTAACCCCACACAGGCAAGAGAGTTGATAGTGAGTCTGTGCAGTGAAAGACTGCCGAGAAGCTACGGAATGTCCCCTGTCAGTGATATTCAGGTACTCACCCCCGGCAGAAAAGGAGTACTCGGTACATATGAGCTGAATCAAAGCCTGAGGGAGGCTCTGAATCCCCCTGCAAAGAACAAAGACGAAGTAACCTTTGGGTTTGCAACCTTCCGCACAGGTGACAAGGTTATGCAGGTTAAGAATAACTACAACATCTCCTGGCTTAAGGAGTCAACAGGTGAATACGGCGAGGGTATTTTTAACGGAGATATCGGCATTATTCAGGCAATTGATAAGGTATCCAAACGAATGCAGATTAAGTTTGATGACAGGATTGCCGTATATGACGGCGACTGTGTAGGTGACCTTGAACTGAGCTACGCCTGTACTGTGCATAAGAGTCAGGGTAATGAATTTGAGGCTGTAGTTATGCCCCTTATAAAGAACTCTCAATATCTGTTCTACAGAAATCTGCTTTATACAGGTGTTACAAGAGCAAAGAAGCTCATTATTATTGTAGGCAACAAAGAAACTGTGGAATATATGGTAAATAACAACGTGAGGACACTGAGATACAGCGGACTCAGAAATATGCTTGAGCGTGAATGAGTATGAAGATACAAGAGAAAAAATTTACTTTTGGGGATAAAGTACAGAATATACTGTACCCTGAGAGATGTCCCTACTGCACAAGAGTAGTACCTCTTGGTATTTTATATTGTGATGAATGTGCAGAAAAATTCACAGATATCATCTACCACACCTACGCAAAAGGCGGATACTATACTGTCAGTGCTGTACCCTACGTTGATATCTTTGCTGAGGGAATAAAAAGGTTTAAATTCAACAAAGATCAGCAATATGCTTATCAGCTTGCCCGTGTTATGGCAGACGCTATCGCAACGGAATACAAAGACGATGAGTTTGACTTTATAACTTATGTTCCTCTGCACCCCGCAAAGCTTGCAGAGAGAGGCTATAACCAAAGTGAACTGCTGTCACGGGAGCTTTCAAAGCTTCTTGGTATTCCTACTGTGGAGGCTCTCAAGAAAACCAGAAACAATCAGCCTCAGCATTCACTAAATAAAGCTTCTCAGCGAGAAACCAACGTCAAAGGTGTATACAGACTCATAGACAAACACATTGCAACAAATAAAATAATTCTTCTCATTGACGATATCATCACAACAGGCAACACCCTGGGTGAATGCGGAAGAATTCTCATGGAGGGCGGTGCAGAAAAGTTGCTGTGTGCAACTTTTGCTGTTGCTGTTACAAAAACAACTTGAAATAAACAAAACCCTATAATATAATGATATTATTATTTGAACAAATGCAAACCGAAAGGATGTATATATATGGATATCGCGCTTGATCTGGGCACTTGTAACACCAGAATATATGTAAATGAAAAAGGAAAGATTCTTGATGAGCCTTCTGTAATAACATATGATGCAATACTCAACGAGATCATCGCCGCAGGCAGTGAGGCATACAGAATGCTTGGAAAAACGCCCACAAGAATCCACGCTGTGTATCCTCTTGAGGGCGGTGTCATTGCAGAGCTTGACCTTGTTGAAGAAATGATTGGCATTTTCCTCTCAAAGGTAAGCACAAGCAAGGTAATTATGCCCCGTGTGGTCGCCTGTATCCCCGGTGAGATTACAGAGGTTGAAAAGAGAGCTGTAGTCAACGCAATCTCCAGCTTCGGTGTAAGGAGAGTTTACCTTATAGAATCAGCAAAAGCAGCCGCAATGGGTGCAGGGCTAGATATTACCAGTCCTCACGGCTGTATGATTGTTGACATCGGCGGTGGCACTGCTGATATCGCAGTACTGTCACTTGGCGGTGTATCTGTCAGCCGTACAATCAAAGAAGTGGGAAAACAGATGGACGAGGAAATAATCAAATATGTCCGCCGTAAGTATTCTCTTATTATCGGCAGCACCACAGCAGAGCAGTGCAAAAACGCTATTGGCTGTGTTGTGCCTCCTGCTGAAGAAAAAATATTCCGAGTAAAAGGCAGAGATTCTATGAGAGGTCTGCCCAGATTTGTGGATATGAAGTCCTCTGAGGTTTACGAGGCAATTATCGAAACCGCAATGGGCGTTGTTAAGGGAATTATGGAGGTACTTGAAAAAACTCCCCCTGAGCTTATCGGCGATATATACACAGACGGAATCACTATCTCAGGCGGACTTTCTCAGCTTGAGGGCTTCTGCGACCTGATATCACAGCATACAAATCTTAATGTGAGAATGGCAGACAACCCCTCTGATTGTGTTGTAAAGGGCTGCGGAAGTGCCATTGAGTATATTGCTGACGTTGAAACAGGCGGTGCAACAAATGTAAATCCTCTGATGGCTGCATATTAATTCTGATTCGTATATCAAATTCAATGCAAAGGGTCACATCGAAATTGACTGATTTTCACTTGCAAATAACAAAAAAATCTGATATTCTATTATTATAGGATACCCTGTTATTAAACAGGGTATCAATTCTTTCAGGGGTGATGCCTTTTGTTAGATAAAATCAAACGCATAATCGGAGTTTTTCTGATAATAGTATTGTTAATTGTACTTATTTATGTTTTAGTTGCACGCATATCAGGTGAAACACCTTCTATGTTCGGGTACTCTATGATCAGGATTTCCTCTGAAAGCATGGAACCTGAGCTGAATATCGGAGATATTATTATTGTTAAAGAGGTCGAGCCAGATACCCTTATGAAGGGTGACGTTATCACCTATCATGGCAAAGAAGGCCCTATGGCTGGTAGGCTTATTACTCACCAGATTGTATCTGAGCCTTACGAAAAAGACGGTATGTATTACTTCACTACACGAGGTATAAAGCCGGGGGCTCTGGATGACCCTGAGATTGATGAAACTCAGATTTATGGTAAAGTAACGTATAAGATTCCTCTTGTAGGAACCATTTACGACTTCTTTACCCAGTGGTATGGTTTAGTATCATTCGCTGCAATTCTGTTGATTCTTTTCAGCTCTGATATTATTAACCTTATAAGCATTATCCGCAACAAGGATGAAGACGAAGATCCTGAGATACCAAAGCATGCAACTGCTCCGAATTATAACGAACACTTTACCGAGACAATTGAGCAGGAGACAAGAGAGGTTATCACTAATCTTGACGATGAATTTTTATAAGTAAAATGATAAACCCGCCTTTCTGAAATATGAAAGACGGGTTTTGGTATATATTTGCATATAGACTTATTATATTTTTCAATTGTATTATTATTGAAAAATATTGCGAAATAATGTATACTTATTCCAAAACATCAGGAGATGATAAAATGGCAAAAGACAATTGCGAGATGTGTGCACACTATGTGTTTGATCACTACTATCAATGCTATGTTTGTGAGATAAATTTAGATGAAGATGAAATGGAAAAGTTTCTCAGCGGTAATAACACTAATTGTCACTACTATGAGCCTGACGATGAGTACAAGATTGTACGCAAACAAAACTGATATCTCCCCTACTCTGTAAAACTAAGCTACGGTACTTGCCGTAGCTTTTATTTTTTCATAGCATTCGGTATAATTGTATTTTTTTTATATTTTTGCTGTAACGTATATAATTAAACTTCTTTTGAGCCAAAATAAGGCACACAGCATAAACTGTGTGCCTTACTTTTAAGTTGTTCTATCAGTTAGCTTTCAGATAGTTAATTATAGTTAAGGTAAGATTACTTAACCTCGTAGAAGTTGGGTTCCCATGTACCGATTGTATACTTACCATCAACCATTGTTGACATATACATACCAATGCTGCTGTTTACAGTAAGGTCAATTGTCTGAACGCCCTTACCATTATTAATGATATAGTTGCCGTATTCAACAGGAATATAAGCAACAAACTGGTTCTCACCGTAATCATTAACAAGAGCGAACTTCATGGGTTCACCAGGCCATGTCAACTTCTCGCCACCTGTACCCCAGCAGTAAACGTATGCTTCTCCACCCCAATCCTGCTTAGCAGAATATACAACTGTGTTGTATCCTGATACGATGGGATACTGGCCGTTGGAAACATCGATACCGTAAGGATCATCAGAATCCATAGTAACGGGCTCTGTGTGGAGCTCTGTTACATAGTATGCAAACCACTCGTTTGCCTTTTCAAGATCTGCAATAGCATTCTCGATTTCCTCGTCTGTACCGCCCTGAACTACGAAGTAACCAGCAGAATTGATAACTGCCTCAAACTTCTTGTACTCGTTCTTAGTGGTATCTTCCTTGGAAATATCGTAGCCGAAGTCAGCCTTTGCAGCCATTTCATCGCTGTCAGCCTTGAGAGCTATCTCAACAACCCAATCAGCCTTCTCCTTGAGGAGTGCACTTGCTGTGTTGTAAAGCTCGATAAGCTCATCAATAAGACCCTTATCAGGCACAATTGGAGTATCTGTACCTGTACCGGGAATAATCTCGCCTACAGGAGTTGTTACCTCAAGACCTGCAACGAACTTCTGGATAACTGTTGCGTCTTTGATGTTAACCTGCTCGGACTTGTCAGCATCTGCTGCAAGAAGTGCGTTACCCTCAAGAGTAACGAGCTTAGCAGTGGACTTCTGAACAACAGTAGCATCCTTGATTGTAATCTTATCGTCAAGGTCTGCGTCACCGAGGAGCACGCCGTCAGTGGGATTATCAGGACCGGGGCCGGGACCGGGACCAGGGCCGGGGCCGGGTTCGTCATACATATAAACAACGCAAGTAGAACCGGCAATCAGGTTACCAGAAGCGTTTGCGGGAGTAATTGCTGTGCCGAGGCCTGACTTAGCAGATGTTACATAGATGTCGTTGCTTGTAACGCCGTCATAGTTTGTTACAACGTCATCAGCAAGCTTCTTACCGGTATTAGCATCAATGTGAGAAGTGATAACCTTTGCGTCGAAGGTAACAATCTTGTTCTTAACATAGATTGTACCTGATGCATCGTAACCTGCCTCACCGTTGAGAGGCTCCTGCTTGCCCTGACCTGAGAGGAGGAACATAATCTTACAGCTTGCGGGGAAGTAATCGAGCTGGTTATTGGACTCATCAATAGTCTTCTTGTACCAGTTGCCTACTACTTCACCCTCGGGAAGCTCTGCTACGTTTGTAACCTTCTCCATGTTCTGAAGGGAGTTATCCCATGCGCCGAGAGGCTTCAACTCTTCCTCTGTATATGCATACATTCTCAGAGTACCTGAACCCAGAGCATTGTAGTAGTATACAGTAATCTTATCGGAAGCAAGTGCCTTGTAAACGAATGTGATTGTTGCAGGATTTTCTGCATCAAATGTACCCTTGAAGTTGGAAGGATACTTGTCAGATACCAGCTCAAAGCCAGCTTTGTTCTCAAAGGGAACGTTGAACTCTGTGCCGTTGAGCATTCTGTAATTAACATCGGAAACGATGCTCTCACCAGACTCGTCAACATACTTGATTGTGAGGTAGCCGCTTGTGTTAAACTGCTCATAGTAGAAGTTAACCTCTACATTCTGGCCCTTCTCAACTGTGCCGTAAACGCAGTTGTCGTCCTGTGTACCGGCAGTCTTCTCAATCTTTGTGATGTTGTGGTCGAAGAGTGTGTATACGTCGGGAGTTGCTCTCCATGTTGAGCCTACTTCGTAAAGTGTCTCAGAGGACTTGAGGAGCTTGTCGCCAACATAGTGATTAACTGTGATTGTCTCGTACTCGGGAGCAACAGCAGTAGTTGTGCCCTGAACGAGGATTGCGGAACCGTTAGCAGCAATATTGTATGTGCCGGAAGCTGTGCCAAGAGATGTGAGGCCAGCCTTCTCGCCGTCTGCAACGATTGTCCATGTTCCTGAGGGAAGTGTAACAGTACCGGCATTACCGTTGTTAACAGCTACGATAACCTTTGACCACTCGCCTGCCTTAGTATTGCTGAGGGAGTATGCAAGGATACCGTTTGCGTTGGAAGTTGTAAGCCATGTAAGGCTGTTGTAGGTCTCAGAATTTCTGAAGGGGCTGAATGCAGCACGAATCTGTCTCATACCCTTTGCATAAGCAACCTCAGTTGCGTATGTCTCAATTCTGGTCCAATCAAATGCGTTTGTCTCGCCTGCATTGTAGGAGTTACCGTTACCGTACTTGGTACGTGCAAACTCTGTACCTGCAAGTGTGAAAGGCATACCCTGTGTTGTGAACAGGTATGTGAAGGTTGTTCTGAGCATTGCTCTGTACTTAGCATCTGTTGTATCATAGCCAGCCTTGTTGGAAGCAGATGCTGCCTTGTTTGACATAACAATGTTATCCCACCATGTTACACCGTCGTGACAGTCAACATAGTTTACGGACTGGTTGGGGTACTTGGTGAAGCCGTCAGAGGAGAACTTACCAAGAGCGCCACGCTGAACAGCAGTGACATATGCCTTGGTAGCTGCACCTGAGAACCAGCCCTTCATTGTACCTGCCTCAGAGCCGTGCATAGCCTGTCTTGTGTAGGAGTTGAAGCCTGCAACGTTAGAGCTGAGCTTAGCAAAGTTGCCTGTCTCCATAGCATTACCTGCAGAAAGACCGCAATCGCCAACGCCCCAGGGCTCGCCGTACATGATGATCTTCTTGCCTTCGCCGTCATACATTGCATTGAACATTGCTCTGATCTCGTTCATTGTGTTGATATCGTGAGCAGCAGCAAGGTCGAAGCGGAAGCCGTCAATGTGATACTCCTCTACCCAATATCTGAGAGAGTTGAGCATGTAGCTGTTGAACATTGCCTTATCAGAAGCCAGTGTGTTACCGCAACCTGTACCGTTGATGTAGAAGGTTGAGCTGGACATTCTGTAGTAGTAACCGGGACAAGTGTAAGTAAAAGCAGACTGCTCTGTTACATAAGTGTGGTTATAAACAACACCCATGATAACAGCAATGCCTCTGTCGTGGAGAGCCTGAATGAGCTGCTTGAACTCGTTGATTCTTACGTTACCATCATAGGGGTTAGTAGAATACATACCCTCGGGGAGGTTGTAGTTCTTGGGATCGTAGCCCCAGTTGTAGGACTCGGGGTTAGTCTCGTCACCGGAAGCAAAGTCGAAGGGACACTGAATGTGAACTGCGTTGATACCCTGCTCTACAAGATAGTCGATTCCGACTCTCTTTGCGCCGTCCTCACCATTGATGGTAAGACCGCCTTCCATGAAGCCGAGGAACTTGCCC
>JAZSLX010000047.1:0-8753 GCA_045535605.1 Ruminococcus sp. | reverse complement strand
AACACAGCTGCGCTCGGTTATGCGTGCCGCAGTTTACGGCTCTTTGCAGTTCGTTCTAAGATGCCCCGAAAAATACTCGGATCTCTTTCAGTGCGCACAGATGATGGAAGAGCTTTCAGCCGAGCTTTATGAAGAGGACAGAGAGTTCCTGAGACTTCAGACAAAACTCCTTATGAAGCGTTCTGCCGCAGATGTAAAATACAAAGAGCTTGCAGAAATTATCAAAGAGAGGACAGACTCACAATGACTACTGTAAAAGATATCATAGAATTTACAGAGAGCTTTGCACCTCTGTGCACTGCCGCAGAGTTTGACAACTGCGGTCTTCTTGTGGGAAGCAGTGAGCAAGAAATCACAAAAGCAGTTGTGGCTCTTGATATTACACCACAGGTTGTAAAGGAAGCAATAGAGAAAAGTGCACAGCTTATCATAAGCCATCACCCTGTTATCTTTAATCCTCTCAGAAAGCTCTCAACTGACAGCGTCCCCTATATGCTGGCACAAGCAGACATTACTGCACTGTGTCTGCACACAAACTTGGACATTGCACAGGAGGATGGAGTAAACATCTGCCTTGCAAAGGCACTGGGTCTTTCGGATATCCGTATTTTCCCGGAGGAATTTGTGTGCCTTGGCGAGCTTCCTGAAGCACTTACCGCCGAGGAATTTGCACAGCTTGTAAAAGACAGATTACATGCTGATTGCGTGTGCTTTACAAAAGGTGACAAACCCATTAAGACTGTAGGTATGTGCTCAGGTGCAGGCGGTGATATGTACCACTGCGCCGTAGCCCTTGGTGCAGATGTATTCCTTACAGGTGAGGCAAAACACCACGAGTATCTTGAGGCAGAAGCTACAGGTATTCCTATGGTGGTGGCAGGTCACTTCTTTACCGAGGACATTGCAATGCCTGCCCTTACAAAGAAACTTGCAGACAAATTCCCTGAGGTTGAATTTGTATATTCCTCAACCTGCAAAAATCCCTATTCCTGTATCTGAATGGAATGATAAAAAATGCTGACACATAAAGGAACACAGACAATAAAAACCGAGAGGCTCACACTCAGAAGATTTACAGTGCAGGATGCTCAGGCAATGTATAATAACTGGGCAAAGGACGAACGTGTTACAAAATTCCTCACCTGGCCTGCCCACGAAAACATCGAGACAACCCAATACGTTCTGGGGCTGTGGTGTGATGATTATAAGAAGGACGACTTCTACCAATGGGCAATCGAATTGGGCAGCGAGGTTATAGGAAGTATCTCTGTTGTAAGATGCTTTGAGGAAAACGACAGTGCTGAAATCGGCTACTGCATAGGATATGATTACTGGGGTAAGGGTATTATGACCGAAGCGGCAAAGGCGGTTATCGACTTCCTTTTCTCTGAAGTAAACGTAAACAGAGTTGTTATCTGCCACGCAGTGAAGAATCCCGCCTCAGGCAAGGTTGCGCAAAAATGCGGTCTTACCTTTGAGGGTACTCACAGAGAAGAATTCAAATCCCAGTGGGGAGAATTCCTTGATATTTCTTATTACGGGGTTGTAAGGAAAGACTATGAAAAATTAAATATCGGTGAATAAATTCTGCCGTCGGGAGGTAACTTCTGACGGCGGTTTTTTCATAATTGTAAATATTATTAAAACAACTGAACTTTTTGAGCAAAAACAATTGCAATAAACACTATATTTTGATATAATAATTACTAATTAAAATATTTATAATCAAAATATTGTGTTTTTTCGGTGATATAATGAGAATGCGAAAAAAGAAATGGGCTGAACCCGAGCTGAACGCTTGCGAATTCTTTATTCAGAAGCCCACAGAGTACAAAGGAAACTGGCAGAGTTTCTTCAAAAATTCAAACCCCATTGAGCTTGAGGTAGGTTGCGGAAAAGGCACCTTTGTTGCTCACAAGGCACTGCGTAACCCTCAGATAAACTTCATTGCAGTTGACCTTATCAGTGATATGCTTGCAGTTGGCAGACGCAACATTGTAAGGCTCTTTGAAGAAAACGGAAGACAGTGCAACAATGTTGTTCTCACTGCTTATAACGTAGACAAGATTACAGAAATTATCCATAAGGATGACGGTATCTCACGTATGTACATAAACTTCTGCAACCCTTGGCCTCGTGGCAAGCACAACAAGCGCAGACTTACACACCCCACCAAGCTTATGCAGTACAGAGAATTCCTTGCAGATAATGGCGAAATTCACTTCAAGACCGACTCAGACGAGCTCTTTGAGGACAGCCTTGAGTATTTTGCACAGTGCGGATTTGAGATCACTTATCTTACCCGCGACCTGCACTCAAGCGACGTAAAAGACAACATCGTAACCGAGCACGAGAAGATGTTCTCCGATGAGGGCATCCTCATCAAGTACCTTATTGCTGTTAAGAAGGAGCTTTCCTGATTAACACACCCGTCCGCAAACACAAAAGAGGAGGCGGTGCAAATTGAAAAAGAAAATACTTACTCTGGCTTTGTCCGTCTTTCTGATTTTTTCCCTGTGCGGCTGCGACGCCATAACCTTCAATGTTATTGAGCTTATGAGTCCACCCAAAGCCACAGGCGAAAAGGCAGCAATTCAGGAGCTTATTGATACAGAGGCAGGCTCAGGCTACACCCTCAAGTATCCCCAGAATGGCAATTACCGCTCTGCTATCACCACTGTGGACTATGACGCAGACGGAGTTGAGGAGGCTATTGCTTTTTACCTGCCTGCAGGTGAAGCCCAGACAATCCATCTGCTGATTATGGACAACATTGATGGTGTATGGACTACTGTGGGCAACCACATAAGCAAAAGCACCGCTGTGGACAGACTTCTTTTTTCTGACCTTGACGGTGACGGCCACTCTGAGATTATGGTTGGCTGGAGCACCTACAACAATCTGGTAAAAGACCTGTCACTTTATATGGTTTCCGACACAACAAGCACTGAGATTATCTGTGAAACCCAGTATTCAGAGCTTCTGTGCTCTGACTTTACAGGAAGCGGTAAAGAGGAGCTTTTACTTCTTTCTCTTTACACCATAGATAAACCTGCCACAGCTTCACTTGTTACTCTCAACGACACAAAAAACAGCCTGTATACCATAAGCGAGGCTCCCATTGACGGCGACGTGGTAAGCTTTGCAAGAATTCAGACAGGCAGAGTTTTCTACGGACAGCAGGGTGCTGTTATTGACGGAATAACCGTCGCAGGTACAACAAATACATACAGCACACAGCTTATCTATTACAGCGAATATTTTGCCTCCCTTCAGGTTGTAAGCTTTGAGGGGGACAGCCCCACCAACCAGAAGGAGAGAAACTATGCTGTGCTCTCAGAGGATATTGACTCAGACGGCATAATCGAAATTCCAAACACCTTCAAGCTGAGAATAGAAGACACACAGACCGACGCCGTTCCTGCGGCACTTATCTACTGGTGTGAGTACACTGCCACAGGCAGTATGGAGATAGAGAAAACTCAGGTTACAAGCCTTGTGTACGGACTAAGATTCACTGTTCCCGATAAATGGGGTAACAGCTACACAGCCTATGTAAACTACTCTACAAACGAAATCACATTCTATGAATGGACACAGGATAACAAACCCGGTGACGTTATCCTGATTATCAGAATGTTCACTCCTGATGTATGGGAAGACGGTGTATCTGCTAAGGGATATACAGAGCTTATAAGAAACGACAGCTATGTTTATTCATTCATCACACCAGGACTTAACAGCTCCATGATGCTGACAAACGAAGAGATTATGGAAGCCTTTACTCTTACTGCAAAGCAGTAAATCTCAACGCATTTCCCTGCGGCGATACCGCGTAAAGTATATAAAAGCAAAACGTGAAACGGAGGTTTTATTATGAAAAAGATTCTTGTCTGCGAGGACGAAGCCGCTATCCGCGACTTTGTGGTAATCAACTTAAGACGTGCAGGCTACGAGGTAGTAGAGGCAGACTGCGGCGAGGCAGGTCTGCAGAAATACGAAGAACACGGCAGCGACTTTGACGTTGCTATCCTTGACATCATGATGCCCGGTATGGACGGACTTCAGGTCTGCAAGGAACTGAGAAACAAAAACGGCAACATCGGCATTATTATGCTCTCTGCCCGTACTCAGGAGATGGACAAGGTAACAGGCCTTATGCTGGGTGCTGACGACTATGTTACAAAGCCCTTCTCTCCCAGCGAGCTTGTAGCCCGTGTTGACTCTCTGTACCGCAGAATCGCCCTTGCTCAGCAGAGGTCTGAGAACAACTTCAAGGAAGAAATGAAGAGCGGTATCTTTACTCTTAATCTCCGCAACCGCTCACTCACAAAGAACGGCAAGCAGATTGAGCTTACTCAGGTTGAGTTCCAGATTATGGAATACTTCTTTTCAAACCCCGGCACAGCTCTGGACAGAGTAGATATCCTCAACCATGTATGGGGTGAGGCTTACGTTGGCGAAGAAAAAATCGTTGACGTTAACATCCGCCGTCTGCGTATGAAGGTAGAGGATGAGCCCTCAAACCCCAAGTACATTGTTACAGTATGGGGTCTGGGCTACAAGTGGGACGCATAACCCACACACAACACATCTGACTATACACAGATTGATAAAAATTTCAGGAAAAGGAGGTCGTACATCTGTGGTTAAAGGTATCACCAAGCGCTGGGTGCTGAACACCCTGTGCACTATTGTTGCAATTGTAGTTTTTGCAGTAGTCTGTCTTTCCTACTTTTTTACGACCTACTACTATTCCTCTGTTGAACAAACCTTAAGCGGAAGAAGTGTGGAGCTTCTGAATATTCTTTCAGACTACAACTCTGACACTGACCTGGGATTTTCCTCAACTGTCAGAGATTATGTAGAAAATTTCTCTGAAAAAGAGAATATGGAAATCACCGTTATCAGCCGTTCAGGAGATATTATGGTAATCTCCACAGGCTTCACTCCTGAGGGAAATGAGCCTATGCCCGACTACGATACAGCAAAAGACTCCTCCTCAGGCTACGCCAAGTGGACAGGCAGACTCTCCACAGGAGAAAAGGTGACTGCTGTCACAAGAATTGTAAGAAACTCCTCAGGCAACACAGTGTGTGCTATCCGCTATGTTTCCTCTATGTCTGCAGTAAACCGTCTGGTTTTCACCGCTATTGCAATTTTCACCGCAGTAGGACTGCTGATTATTTCACTTGTTATTTTCTCAGGCACTTACTTTATCCGCTCTATCGTGCGTCCCGTCCGTGTTATCTCCGACACAGCAAAGCAAATTGCACAGGGCGACTTCAATGCTCAGATTGACAAGATGTACGACGACGAAATCGGTGATTTGTGCGACTCCATCAACGATATGGCAAGGGAGTTGGGTGCTTCCGAACGGCTTAAGAACGACTTTATCTCCAGTGTTTCTCACGAGCTGAGAACACCTCTCACAGCTATCAAGGGCTGGGCAGAAACCATGCAGAGCTGTGGAATCCCCGACCAGGAAACCTTTGACAAAGGTATGGATATTATCGTGAAGGAATCCTCCCGCCTTACAGGCATTGTTGAGGAGCTTCTGGACTTTTCACGTATGCAGAACGAGAGTATGGTGCTGAGAATGGAGAAGCTTGACGTTCTGGCAGAGATTGAGGATGTCCTCTATATGCTCCGCGACCGTGCCATCAGCGAGCAGAAGCATCTGCTTTATGACCAGCCTGAGGTTATGCCTGCGATTATGGCTGACAAGAATAAACTCAAGCAGGTATTTATAAATATTATTGACAATGCCCTTAAGTACACTCCGGCAGAGGGTGTAGTGGGTGTTCAGGTATTACACGAGGGTGAGGTAATAAAGATTGTTGTTACCGACACAGGCTGCGGAATTGCTCCCGACGACCTGCCCCGTGTTAAGGATAAATTTTTCAAGGCAAATCAGAGTGTCCGCGGCAGTGGCATAGGTCTTGCAATTGCAGACGAGATTGTTGCAAAGCACGGCGGTACTCTTGATATAGAAAGCGGAATCGGTGTTGGCACAACCGTCACCATCAGTATTCCCGTAGCTACTGAATAAGTAAATCAGGAAGGTATAAATAAATTTATAAAGGAAGGTGTTAGTATGTCTTGTGATAAAAAAGAAAATGTAAAGAAGATTACATCAATCGGCGGCTCCGCCCTCATTGAAGGTATTATGATGCGTGGCCCCAAGAATATAAACGTAGCTGTCCGCACAGGCAAGGATACAATTGAAACTGAGGAGATTACCGTAAAACCTATTTCCTCAAAGGGTAAGTTCTTCCGTCTGCCCCTCATCCGTGGTGTTGTGGGAATGATTGACTCTTTCAGACTTAGCTACAAATCCCTTATGCTCTCAGCTGACAAAGCAATAAACTCCATTGAGGCTGAAGAGGAGGAAATGAGCAAATTTGAAAAATGGCTCAACGATAAGCTGGGCGAAAAGCTCATGGGCGTTATTATGACCATCGCCTCTGTACTTGGTGTAGGACTTGCAATAGTTCTGTTCTTCTGGCTTCCTACATTCCTTTACAGCCTCATTGCAGGTCTTGATGTTTCCCCTGCATTCAACGCAGTTTTTGACGCAAGACTCACCCAGTCCGCCTTTGAGGGAATTCTGCGAATTGTCCTGTTTTTAGGCTACATCATCATTGTATCCCAGATGGAGGATATGAAAAGAGTATTTATGTATCACGGTGCAGAGCACAAGACTATCTTCTGCTATGAAGCAGATGAAGAGCTCACAGTTGAGAATATCAGAAAGCACTCCCGTTTTCATCCCCGTTGCGGAACAAGCTTCCTTGTAATTATGCTTCTTCTGGGCATTATCATCGGACTCTTTGTTCCTCAGTTTACTTGGCTGGGAGTATGGGGCACAGTACTCCGCTCTGCAGTTAAGATTCTGCTTCTTCCCCTTTCTGTGGGCATCGGCTATGAGCTTATAAAGCTCTGCGGTAAGCACGACAACTGGTTTACACGAATTATAGCCGCTCCGGGACTCTGGGCACAGCGTATCACAACCCGCGAGCCTGATGACAAAATGCTGGAGGTTGCTATTGCCGCAATCACACCCGTTATCCCTGATGACGGCTCAGACATTGTAAGCTGTAAATAAACTATGACACTGAACGAACTTTACAATTATGTAAAAGAAAAGCTTGAAAAGGCAGGAGCGGACTCTCCTGCCTTTGATGCAGTATGGCTTATTAATGCTGTTTTCCCCTTTGAGCGCCGCGACCTTATAATTGACGGTGACAGAGAAATTGCTCCTGAGCTTTGCGATAAAATACAAAACCTTACAGACAGACGTGCAAGCGGTGAGCCTCTGCAGTATATTATAGGACACTGGGAATTCTTCGGTAACAAATACTATGTAGGCGAGGGTGTGCTTATCCCCCGTGATGACACCGAGGTAGTGCTCACTTCCACCTTCCCCTATCTTGATATGCAGGAAGATAAAGGAGAGGTTAAAATCCTTGACCTTTGCTCAGGCTCAGGTATTATCGCCATAAGCCTGAAGCTTCGATATCCCACAGCGCAGGTTACCGCTGTGGAACTGTCAGACAAAGCTCTGCCATACCTTGTAAAAAACGCCAAAGAAAACAATGCAGATATAAAAATAATCCACGGGGATATTTTTCAGTGTGTTGACGATTTTAAGGATGGTTACTTCGACCTTATTATCTCAAACCCACCCTATGTTACCGACTCTGATATGGAAAGCCTGCAGAAGGAAGTGCGGTTTGAGCCCTCCCTTGCCCTTGCAGGTGGCAAAGACGGCTGTGACTTTTACCGCAGGATTATCCCCCTTTATGCACCTAAACTTAAGGAGGGCGGAATGCTGGCCTTTGAGTATGACGGCACTCAGGCACAGGTAATTTCCTCACTTATGGAGGAGGCAGGGTTTGTAAACATCACCGTTTTTGATGATATAGGCGGTGTGCACAGGGCTATAAACGGGACTCTGCTACACAAATAGAAATTTTGTTCGAAGTTTTTCGTTCAAAAATATTGCATTTATCCAAAGGTTATTTTATAATATTATCGGTATCGGATAAGATACCCTTACTTTTGAATAAAGACACAGAAGGAGATTTGAAAGCTATGGCAATTGATAAGGCAAAAGCACTTGAGACCGCATTAGGTCAGATTGAAAAACAGTTTGGTAAAGGCGCTGTTATGCGTCTGGGACAGAACGAGGCTATGAGCGTGGGTCACGTTTCCACCGGCTCACTCTCTCTTGATATAGCACTTGGTATCGGCGGTCTGCCCAGAGGCAGAATCATTGAGATATACGGACCTGAATCCTCAGGTAAGACCACACTTTCTCTGCACTGTATTGCAGAGGGACAAAAGGACGGCGGCAACGTTGCATTTATTGACGTTGAACACGCCCTTGACCCTGTATATGCTGCTGCACTGGGCGTAGACGTTGACTCTCTCTTAGTTTCTCAGCCTGACACAGGTGAGGACGCACTGGAGATTGCAGAGGCACTTATCCGCTCAGGTGCTATCGATGTTATTGTTATCGACTCTGTTGCAGCCCTTGTTCCCAAGGCTGAAATCGAGGGCGAAATGGGCGACAACCACGTTGGTCTGCAGGCAAGACTTATGTCTCAGGCTCTCAGAAAACTTGCAGGTGCTATCTCCAAGTCCAACTGCGTAGCCATCTTTATTAATCAGCTTCGTGAAAAGGTCGGAGTTGTTTACGGAAACCCCGAGGTTACTCCCGGCGGTCGTGCTCTTAAATTCTACAGCTC
>JAZSLX010000105.1:0-13131 GCA_045535605.1 Ruminococcus sp. | reverse complement strand
GAAGGAGCTTCTTGCTCAGCTTCAGGTAAACGGCGTTGATATGAACGCATCAGGACTCTCAAAGCTTGAGGGTCAGATTCGCTATGTAACTGATGTAGAGTTGGTTGCACTTGCAGATATCCTTGAGGTTTCTGTTGATTATCTCCTTGGTAGAGAGAAATAAGCTCTTATATTATTCTTTCTTAGCATTAATAATACAGATTAATTCAGACGGTTTTTTGACCGTCTGTTTTTTATACATAAAATCTTTTAATTTGGTTGATATTTTCCTGTGTTTATTGTATTATTAATTGATATGTCTTTTATCTGAGGCATATATTCAGTGTTTAAACCTCAAAGTCTGGAGGAGTATATATTATTATGAACAGTAAGATTAATGATTATTTCAGCTCTCTTAAGGGAAGACGCGTTGCTTTTATCGGTCTTGGACGGAGCAACCTTCCTCTCATTAAAATGTTCTGCGAAAGTGGTGCCACAGTCTATGCCTGCGACAGCCGTGACAAGGATTCTCTGGGCATTAATGCCCAGATGGCAGAGGATTTTGGTGCAATACTTTCCCTTGGCGCAGGTTATCTTGACAATCTCGACGTTGAAATGGTTTTTCGTACACCTGGTATGAATTATAACAGCCCTGCACTCTCACAGATGAGGAGCAGGGGAATAGAAATCACTTCTGAAATGGAGCTGTTCTTTGAGCTTTGTCCCTGCAAGATTATTGCTGTTACAGGCTCAGACGGCAAGACCACAACCACAACTATAATATCAGAGCTTCTCAAGGCTCAGGGCTACACAGTTCACCTTGGTGGCAATATCGGCAATCCTCTTATGCCTGAGATACACGACATCAAGGAGGATGACTTCGCTGTTGTGGAGCTTTCAAGCTTCCAGCTCATTTCAATGAAAAAGAGTCCCTCGGTTGCTGTTGTTACCAATGTTGCACCTAATCACCTTGATGTGCATAAGGATATGGTTGAGTACATCAACGCAAAACGTAACATTGTTGCTTATCAGAATTCAGATTGCAAAGCAATCCTTAACCTTGATAACGATATTTCATGCTCGTTTGCTGACAGCACGCAGGCTGATGTGTATAAATTCTCCCGCTCACAGAATGTTAAAAAGGGTGCTTACGTATTGAATAATGAAATCCGCTTTATAGACGGAGAAAACGATGAAGTTGTTATGAGTGTTTCTGATATCAGAATCCCCGGACTTCATAATGTAGAAAACTACCTTGCCGCAATCTGTGCCGTCAGGGATTTTGTCAGCAATGAAACTATTGCCAAAGTCGCAAATACCTTCAATGGTGTCAAGCACAGAGCACAGCTTGTCCGCGAGTTCGAGGGTGTCCGTTATTATAACGATTCTATCGCTTCATCTCCCACACGTACTGCTTGTGGTATGCTTTCGCTTTTTGACGAAAAGCTAATACTGATTTGCGGCGGCTACGATAAGAATATCCCTTATGCACCCTTAGGACCTGTAATCTGCAGTAAGGTAAAAACCCTGATTCTCCTTGGCGCAACAGGCCCCAAGATAGAAACTGCTGTAAAAGAAAGCGAAAATTATCAGGCAGACGCATTGCAGATTATATATGCAGAAAGTATGGAAAATGCAGTGGATATCGCAAGAAAAACTGCGGTGTCAGGTGACATAGTTGCCCTTTCTCCTGCATCTGCAAGCTTTGATATGTACCGTGATTTTGAACAGCGCGGTGAACATTTTATGTCCATCGTAAATAGTCTCAGCTGATATGATTTTTCTTTGTGAAGATAGCAAAAAGATACAGGATGTAATAGCTAGGAATTTTGGTTTAACTTGTATCAGAAATACCATTGAGCTTTATTTCCTTTCCTACGGGGTTAGCTTTGATTTTGCTCAGTTTTACATCCAGTATTCTGAGATAAGTAACACTGATACAGCTCTTGTTTGCAGATATAATCAGACTGTTTACTGCATTGCTGACAGTAACTGTGACTATACTGAGCTTGCTTCCTTTTTATGTGGATTTTCTGATGTTACCCTGATTTGTGACGATTCCTTACCTACTCTGACTGACTTTGAAGATAGTAGGAAAATTGGTGCTGTTATGAGCAAAAAGGGTGAGGTGCAGAGTGTTCATAATCCCTGTGTGGGAACTTGCAATGAACCTAAACTTATTTGCAATCTGGTGTCAGAGGATATGTCTGAGGAAAAGAAAATCGACTTTTTCCTCAATACTGCCCACCAGCTTCGCCATGGCTTTTTATCGGTTTTTGCCTACTTAGAGGCTTCATCTCCTGTCAGTGTTGTATCACTTTATGAAAATGACGGGGAATATGCAGTAATTCCGTTTGTTTATACAGGAAAATATTTCCGCGGAAATGGTTATTCTCAGCAAGTCCTTCATGCTCTTTGCAGTAATCCTCAGGTTACTTATGAGCTTTTGTGCGAAGAACATAATATTAAATTCTATGAAAAATGCGGTTTTGCTCATGTTTCTGACTGGGTAAAATACAGCTTGTGAGGTTAAATATGTACAGATTTTTTGATGTAGACAGCTCCATTCGCAGTGCTTCCGAAAAAGCAATGGAAATGTGCCGTGAGCAGTTTGAAAAGATTGATGCTGTCAGAGAATACAATCAGATAAAAATGCTCAAGGCATTCCAGAATGCAAGAGTCAGCGAGTCCATGTTTGGCGGTAGCAGTGGCTACGGCTACGGAGACAGAGGCAGAGATGCTCTTGACGAGGTGTATGCCTATGCTTTTGACGCGGAAGATGCCCTTGTTCGTCATAATTTTGTAAGCGGTACACATGCTCTTTGCATCGCACTTTTTGCAGTGCTCAGACCGGGAGATACAATGCTATCTGTTGCATCTACTCCTTATGACACTATCCGAGGCACCATTGGTATCGACTCTGATTATTCAGGCTCTCTAAAGGACTTCGGTGTTAAGTATGAGGAGATAGACCTTAAGCCCGACGGCACTCTGGACTTTGAAGCAATAGAAAAGAAACTCCATGAAAACCCCAAGATGGTTTACATTCAACGTTCCAGAGGCTATGAACTCAGACCCTCACTTCTTTTCTCAGATATCAAGAAAATTTGTGAATTAACAAGAAAAGTATCTCCCGATTCTGTTATTATGCTTGATAACTGCTACGGCGAGTTTGTTGAGTTTGAGTCACCTCATACCTGCGGTGTAGATCTGATGGCAGGCTCAATGATTAAAAATCCCGGCGGTGCAATTGCCCGTACAGGCGGATATATCTCAGGCAGACGTGACCTTGTAGAGCAGGCGGCTTTCCGCCTTACAACTCCCGGTACAGGCAAGGAACTGGGTGCAACTCTTGATACTGTGAGAGAAATGTTCCTTGGTGCGTATAATGCTCCTCACATTACCGGCGAAGCAATGAAAACCGCAGTGTTCTCAGCGGCGCTCTTTGAGCTTTTAGGCTATGAAGTTACTCCCGGATATAACGAGGACAGGGGAGATATCATTCAGGTGCTTAAACTTGCAAATGAAAATGAGCTTGTAGAGTTTTGTCGCGGTATTCAGGCGGCATCTCCTGTTGACAGCTTTGTAGTACCTGAGCCCTCAGATATGCCGGGCTATGACTGTCAGGTTGTAATGGCTTCAGGCTCCTTTACTCTGGGTTCCTCTATCGAACTTTCCTGTGATGCACCTCTGCGTCCTCCTTATGCTGTATGGCTTCAGGGTGCTCACGATTTTGACGCAGGCAAGCTGGGTATACTCCTTGCAGCACAGCGTGTAAACGCTCTCAGAAAATAATACATGCAAAATTCAACAGCCGAAGGATTTGTATCTTTCGGCTGTTTTTTGTATATTGCTAATAGATTTTAAGAGTTTTAAGTGTTTATATTTGGGTTTACAGATAAGTTGACAGATGTAAAGTGTACGTGGTATAATTTATCTGTAAAACTACCCTTCGCAAAAAGGAAATATGCATATGAAAAAGCAAATTGAAAATCTGAAAAAGACTAAGAATGCAGTGATTCTTGCGCACTACTATGCACCTGCACAGGTGCAGGAGGTAGCCGATTATGTTGGTGACTCCTTTTACCTTGCAAAGATTGCCAAGCAAAGTGATGCTGATATCATTGTTTTCTGCGGAGTTTATTTTATGGGTGAAAGTGCCAAGGTTCTCAACCCTGATAAAAAGGTACTTATGCCTGACCTTACTGCAGACTGCCCCATGGCTCATATGGTTGCAGACGGTCTTATTGACACAATGCGTGCTCAGTACGAAGATTTAGCTGTTGTGTGCTACATCAACTCTACTGCTGAGCTTAAGCGTCAGAGTGATGTATGTGTTACATCATCCAATGCGGTGAATATTGTAAAGGCTTTGCCTAATAAAAATATATTCTTTATTCCGGACCGCAACCTTGGCAGATTTGTAGCACAGCAGGTGCCTGAGAAGAACATCATCATTAATGACGGTTTTTGTCCTATCCATGCAGCAATCAGCGCTGATCAGGTAAAGGCTGAGGTGTCAAAACATCCCGATGCTCTGGTGTTTTCGCATCCTGAGTGTGAGGAGCCCGTACTTGCTCTGTCCGATTACATCGGCAGCACTGCAGAAATTATAGACTTTGCATACAACAGTACAAAAACAGAATTTATAATCTGTACTGAAGACGGTGTGGACTATAAGCTTGTAACAGACAATCCCAATAAGAAGTTTTATTTCCCTGATCCGCATCCTTGCTGTGCAGATATGAAGCTTAACACTCTTCAGAGTGTTCTTGATGTACTTCAAAATGAAGATAAGGTTGTGGAGGTCAGTGAAGAAGTCTGCAAAGAGGCGCTAATCCCTCTTGACAGAATGTTGGAGCTTGCAAAATAAGATATGAAAACTGATGTTTTAATTGTCGGCTGCGGTGTTGCAGGTCTTTATTGTGCACTTAATCTGCCGAATGATAAAAAAATAATAATTGTTACCAAGGACGAAGCTGAAAAGAGCGATTCCTTCTTAGCTCAGGGCGGTATCTGTGTTCTTCGTGATGATTCCGATTATGAGTCTTTTTACGAGGACACAATGCGGGCAGGTCACTATGAAAATAAGCCCGAGTCCGTAGATATTATGATTCGTTCCTCTCAGGGTGTAATCGGCGATCTGGTTTCTTTCGGTGTGGATTTTGAAAAGGAAGGAACGGAGTTTGCATATACACGAGAGGGTGCTCACTCCAGAGAAAGAATCCTTTTCCACGAGGACGAAACAGGTAAGGAAATCACTTCTAATCTCCTGCGAGAAGTAAGAAACAGAGATAACGTTACTCTTATTGAGAACTTCACAATGGTAGACCTTTTATGTCAGGATAACACCTGCACAGGTATCGTCGGTCATTATAATGGCGGTGATTATATTACTATATCTGCCGACTACACTGTTCTTGCCACAGGGGGTATAGGCGGACTTTTCAAGCATTCCACAAACTACCGCCATCTGACAGGTGACGCCATAGCCCTTGCAATTAAATACGGAGTAAAGCTCAAAAATATTGATTATATTCAGATACATCCCACAACTCTTTATACTAAGAAATCGGGCAGAGAATTCCTTATTTCCGAGTCAGTAAGAGGTGAGGGGGCTATCCTTCTTAACTCTAAGGGCGAACGTTTTGTCAATGAACTGCTTCCCCGTGATGTAGTTGCACAGGCGATTTTTGACGAAATGAAGAAAGATGGCACAGAGCATGTCTGGCTGTCTTTTGCACCTATCCCTGAGGAGGAAATAAAAAGCCACTTTCCAAATATTTGTCAGCATTGTCTTGAAGAAGGTTATGACGTAATCCGTGAGCCTATTCCTGTTGTGCCGTCCCAGCATTATTTTATGGGCGGTATAGATGTGGATTCTCACAGCAAAACCTCAATGGACAGATTGTATGCTGTTGGTGAAACCGCCTGTAACGGTGTTCACGGTAAAAACCGACTTGCAAGTAATTCCTTGCTGGAAAGTCTTGTTTTTGCTAAACGTGCTGCAGCACACATAACTGCAAATTATGAGGATATACCTCATTTTTATGAACATAAATTTAATCCCGCTCAGTATGACGGGTATCAGGAAAAATATAAGACTTCAGTTTTGACAGCAATAGAAAAGGAGAAACAAAATCATGAATAATATTACAATGAAATTAAATGCAGACGATTATATTTTAGCTGCTCTTAAAGAGGACATTACAAGCGAGGATATCACCACAAACTCTGTAATGCATCACTATCAGCTTGGTGAGGTTGAGATTATCTGTAAAGAGGACGGAGTTATCGCAGGTCTTGAGGTGTTCAAGCGTGTGTTTGAGCTTTTGGATGAAAACACAGAGTGTACGTTTACCTGCTGTGACGGCGACTATGTTAAGAAGGGTCAGAAGTTGGGTGTTGTTCGTGGTGACATTCGTGTACTTCTTTCCGGTGAGCGTACAGCTCTCAACTACCTCCAGCGTATGAGCGGTATCGCTACCTATACCCGTTCTATTGCTGATTTGCTCAAAGGCAGCAAAACAAAGCTTCTCGATACCCGCAAGACAACACCCTGCATGCGTGTTTTTGAGAAATATGCTGTAAGAGTTGGCGGCGGATATAATCACCGCTATAACCTCAGTGACGGTGTTCTTCTCAAGGATAATCACATCGGTGCAGCAGGCGGTGTAAAAGAAGCTATCATGATGGCAAAGGAGTATGCTCCCTTTGTACGTAAGATTGAAGTAGAGGTAGAAAACCTTGATATGCTCAGAGAAGCACTGGAGGCAGGTGCAGATATCATTATGCTTGACAATATGAGCGTTGAGGATATGAGAGAAGCTGTCAGACTTACTTCAGGCAAGGCTGAAACCGAGTGTTCAGGCAATGTAACCAAAGAGAATATTGAAAGACTCATTGACATCGGCGTTGACTACATTTCAAGCGGTGCCTTAACTCATTCATCTCCCATTCTTGATCTTTCTCTCAAAAACCTTCATGCCATTTGATTGTTTCGAGGTAAAAATATGAAGGCAGACGAAAGAAGAAAAGAGATTGTGAATTTTCTCATATCGGAGCAAAAGGCTGTCTCAGGTGCTACCCTTGCAGAAAAATTCGGTGTTTCGAGGCAGATAATCGTTCAGGATATATCTTTGCTGAAGGCATCGGGATATGAGATTCTTTCAACACACAACGGCTATATCGTTCAGCATACACCTCTTGTAGAAAGAGTGTTCAAGCTTTATCATACAACCGAACAAACAGAGGATGAGCTTAATACAATCGTTGATTTAGGCGGTACCGTTGCAGATGTTTTTGTATGGCACAAGGTCTATGGCAAAGTTGTTGCAAAGCTGAATATTTTTTCAAGACTCCACGTCAGACAGTTTATAGAAGGTGTCAGAAGCGGAAAGTCAACAGAGCTTATGAACATAACCGGCGGTTACCACTATCATACTGTCCGTGCAGAGTCAGAAGAAATACTGGATAAAATCGGCCAGGCTCTTGAGCAACGCAACTATATTGCACCTGAAATCTAAGATTTTTCTTATAAATACATCAAAATTATTAAGACGGCAAGATACGAAAATCTTGCCGTCTTTATGCATCTTTGTTTAATTTCTTATTTTTTTGAAAAAATCAGACAGTATATTACTGCATTCATCTTCCATAATACCGCCGAAGCACTCCGGTGTATGAGTGTTGGGTAGAGAAAACAGATTTATAACAGACCCACAGGCACCGTAGTTTAAATCAAAAGCACCAAAAACCACCTTGTCTATTTTGGAGTTGATAATTGCTCCTGCACACATAGGGCAGGGCTCAAGTGTTACATACAGCTCACAACCGCTCAGGTTACTGCTTTGAAAAAGATTTCCTGTCTGTTCAATTGCAAGAATTTCTGCGTGCTTTGTGGCGGATAAATCCCGTTTGGTACGGTTATTGGTCTTTGCAATTATCTGTCCGTCTTTTACTATCACACACCCCACAGGCACTTCGCCGAATTCTTCAGCTTCCTGTGCCATTTTCAGGGCTTCTCTCATAAAGTCATATCTGTCCATAGCTTTTAAGTTTTACATCAGACTCAATGTTACATGAGTTGATACAGATTCAACAAGCAGAAATACAACTGATATGATAATTGTAGGGCTTGTCACAAGCATTTTAGTTCTTGTTTTTCTGTCAAGAGCTCCGTTGTAACCTGCAAGTTTCATAAAGCTATTATCTCTTTTTGAAAGCTTAGCTACAGCAAATATAGCTAAAATAGCAACAACTGCCACAACAATAAATGTCAGAGCATCCACCAGAGATTCGTTTATTCCAAGACTTCCTGCGTTTGTATAAAGAACATCACACAGCACACTGAAGCCATTGTTTGCTGCGTGTATAATAATTGCAGGGAGCATAGAGTTTGTGTACACAACTGCCCACGAGAGCACAAGTCCTACTATGAATGCAAAGGGGAACTGTACAAAATTTCCGTGAAAAAGTCCGAAAAGGAAAGAGGATACAAAGATTGCAAAGGCGTCTCCGTATTTCCTCAGTGTTCCCAGAACAGCACCTCTGAACAGTATCTCTTCAGAAAAAGCAGGAACTATTGCTGTGGAGAGAAAGTATACCAAAATCTCCAGAAATGAGTTGCTCACTGGTGTTTCAATATCAAAGTTAAGGTTAAGACCCAGGGATTCTGTTGCTGTAAGATAAAAGTTTGTCAGCAGGTTTGATATCATACAAACAGTAAAGCCGATTGCCACCACTGCAAAAAGCTTCTTTGACGACAGCTTGTCAAATACAAGAACGTCAGAAAACTTGTTTTTTCCAAGCTTTATAAATGCAATACCGCATACACCGATTGCCGCAACATTTGCAAGTCCGCTTATGATGTTGTCTGGCACAGAGTCTATGAAAGAGGGTAGGGCGCCCACACCTTCAAACAGACCATAGGATATAGCCACAAACATACTGAAGGTTGAAAAGATTATAGTGGCAAGTATCATCATAAGTCCCACTGTGTTGCAGGTTCTTCTCATCTCTCTTTTTTCGTTGTCAAATTGCACCTTCTGGGGGTCTGTTGCAGGTACAGCATATTCGTAAATTATTTCGTTTTCTTGGTTGTTCATCTTGTACCTCCCGATAAACTATGTTATAATACTACCAGATTATAGCATCTGACGGAGTTTTTTTCAATAAAAAAACAAAAATAGCAAAATTTCTATTGACAAACTCTCTTCAAAGGGTTATAATTCTTTGCGTACAATAAAGCAAGGCATAGAGCTTTCACCTGTGGGGTGTCGTCTGCACGGGTCAATATTCAGATTTTCAATCACTCTATTGTGATGTGTTAATTTAGTATTGTTATGCGGACGGAGCTTTCTGTCCGCATTATTTTTACATCATTTTGGAGGTGCTTTAACATTAGCAAGAAAGAGAAAGAAACCCTCATTAATGAGGATATCAGATGCGAAGAGTTAAGAGTAATCGGTTCTGATGGCACTCAGCTTGGCATTATGCCTACTGACAAAGCACAGAATCTTGCTATCGAGCAGAATCTTGACCTTGTCCTTATCGCTGCACAGGCTCAGCCCCCCGTAGCAAAAATCATGGACTTCGGCAAGTATCGCTTTGAGCAGGCAAAACGTGAGAAAGAAGCCAGAAAGAATCAGAAGGTTATCAACATCAAGGAAGTTCAGCTTTCACTGAATATTGATACTCACGACTTTGAAACAAAACTCAATGCTGCTATTAAGTTTCTCAGCAAGGGTGACAAGGTTAAGGTTTCTATCCGCTTCCGCGGCAGAGAAATGGGTCACTCACAGTACGGCTACGACCTGATGCAGCGCTTTGCAGAAGGTTGCGCAGAGGTTGCTTCTATTGAGAAGCCTGCAAAACTCGAGGGTCGTAATATGCTTATGTTCTTAGCCCCAAAACCGGTAAAATCATAACAGGAGGATTATTAACATGCCTAAGATCAAAACACACAGCGGTGCAAAGAAGCGCTTCAAACTTTCCAAGAACGGTAAGGTCATCCGTGCTCACGCTAACAAGAGCCACATCCTTAACAAGAAGACCACAAAGCGTAAGAGAGGTCTTCGTAAGACAGCGGTTACTGACGTAACAAATGCACGTCAGGCAAAGCGTCTGATTCCTTACAAGTAATTAAACTACAACAATTCGGAGGTAATATACAATGGCTAGAGTAAAAGGCGCGATGATGACTCGCAAAAGAAGAAAAAAGGTATTAAAGCTTGCTAAGGGCTACTATGGTGCTAAGTCCAGACACTTTAAAATGGCTAAACAGGCCGTTATGAAGTCCGGCAACTATGCATACATCGGCAGAAAGCAGAGAAAGAGAGATTTCCGTCGTCTTTGGATCACTCGTATTTCCGCTGCTTGCAAAGCAAACGGCACAAACTATTCCACATTTATGAACGGCCTCAAGAAGGCTAATATCACACTCAACCGTAAGATGCTCGCTGAGATCGCAGTTGCAGATCCCGCTGCATTCACAAAGCTCGTAGAGCAGGTTGTTGCTAAATAAAAAAGCTTGAGTTGCGTCCGGTTATACGCCGGACGCACTTTTTAATGTGTAAAAAACCACCGATTTAAACTACTGTTCAGGTGATAAAATGAAAGAAATTTCCAGCAAAGACAATAAACTTATTAAATATATCGCAAAGCTTCAGTCAAGCTCAAAATTCAGAAGAGAAGAAAAAAGATTTGTAGCAGAGGGCCTGCGTGTCTGCGTAGAGGCTGTTTTAAGCGGTGCCGATGTGGTTGCTGTCCTTGTGACAGAAAATGCCCTGAATAAGCATTCTGATACCTTAAAACCACTGCTTGAATCCAACACTGATACCTACATCACAAGCGACAAGGCAATGGCCGCCGCCTGTGACACACAGACCCCTCAGGGAGTAGTCTGTGTAATAAAAACTCTTGACAATAATATTGATTTAGATACAATTAATAATAAGTATATATTGGCGGAGAATGTTCAGGACCCCAGCAATCTCGGCACTATCCTCAGAACAGCAGATGCTCTGGGGCTTTCTGGCGTTATAATGACAAAGGAATGCTGTGATATCTATAGCCCCAAGGTTTGCCGCGGAGCTATGGGTGCTCTTTACAGAGTTCCTTTTACCATTATCGATAGTGCACCTGACTTTATCCGTGAATTTAACAAAACAGGCTCATCCTTTGCGGCAGTTGTCCGTGAAGCTCAGCCTGTAACTGAGTGTTCATTTGAGGGTAATTGCCTTATTGCAATAGGTAACGAGGGTAACGGTCTTACAGATGCTACGGCGGATGCATGTACAAAACGCATAACAATACCTATGAGCAGTAATGCTGAATCTCTCAATGCTGCTATCGCGGCAGGAATCTTAATGTGGGAAATGATAAAATGAATGATAGTACACGCTATTGGATATGGCTGACTCAAGGTGTTGGATATTGCAACGCAAAGCTTAAATATTTGCTTTCTCTGTACCCTGACATAAAAACTCTTTATGAAGGTGCAGAGGCAGAGCTTCGCTTCTGCGGTGTTTTCACCGAGGCTGAGATTTCACGGCTTTTGAAAACCCACATATCAGTAGCAGACAGTATCATTTCCAGATGTAATGAGCTGGGATATAAAACCATCAGCTTCGATGATGAAGATTATCCCGAAACCCTTCTTGCAATTGATAATCCTCCTGCAGTGTTATATGTTCAGGGTAACCTGCCCGATGTTGATAATCTTAACACGATTTCAATTGTGGGCACACGCAAGGCTACTGTCTATGGTGTACGTACCGCCTTTGAACTGGGTGCAAACCTCTCTCGTGAGGGCTTTGTGGTTGTCAGCGGCGGAGCCTTAGGTGTCGACTGTGCGGCCCATAGAGGAGTGCTTCAGCAAGGCGGCACTACTGTTTGTGTTTTAGGTTGCGGAATAGACTACGATTACCTCAGAGAAAATAAAGGTATGCGTCAGGCTATTACCGAAAAAGGAGCAGTTATCTCCGAGTATCCTCCCGGCACTTCATCCTCAAGCAGGAACTTCCCACAACGAAACAGAATTATATCTGCACTTTCAAAGGGATTGATAGTTGTAGAAGCCCCAAAGGCAAGCGGTTCAATGATAACTGTTGGCTGTGCGCTTACTCAGGGTAAGGACATTTTTGCTGTTATGGGCAATGTGGATTCTCCTTACTCAGAGGGCTCGAATGCCCTTATAAAGGATGGTGCAATTCCCGTAACCTCCTACAGAGACGTTGCAGAATACTACTTAGGTGTTGACTTTGACCGCAAACCTGCTCAGAAGTTTTCTGATGATGTTATATCTTCTGTTCCTACCAAGCTCAGAACATCAGCAGATTCTACTAAAACCGATAATTCGCCTTTACCAACTCATAACGTTGACACTGTACTTACAGAGGAGGAAAGGGCTGTATATTATACAATGGGCAATGAGCCCGTACACGTGGATAAGGTTGCTGAACTCACAGAATTGCCTGTCCACAAGGTCTTAAGAATTATATCTGTCCTTGAGATGAATGACCTGATTCGTGATATCGGGGGCAGAAATTACGTCATAAAATAATCTTCGGAGGTATATTATGTCAAATCTGGTAATCGTTGAGTCTCCTGCAAAGGCTAAAACGATAAAGAAATATCTTGGCAAAGACTATGAGGTAGTTGCTTCAATGGGACACGTCCGTGACCTGCCTCAGGCAAGACTCAGCGTAGATATTAACAATAACTTCAGTCCCAGATACGAGATTATCAAAGGCAAGGAAAAGCTTGTGGAAGAGCTTATATCACTTGCAAAGAAAAGTGATAAAGTATTTCTCGCAACTGACCCTGACCGTGAGGGAGAAGCAATTTCATGGCATCTCGCATATATTCTCAATCTTGATTTGAATGATGCAAACCGTGTTGAGTTTAACGAAATTACAAAATTTGGTGTTGAAACTGGCATGAGCTCACCCAGAGCCATAAATCTTGACCTTGTAAACGCACAGCAGGCAAGAAGAATCCTTGTCCGCCTTGTTGGCTACAAGCTCAGCCCCTTTGTATCTCAGAAGATTCGTCGCGGACTTTCTGCAGGTCGTGTTCAGTCTGTTGCAGTACGTATCATCGTTGACAGAGAAAATGAAATCAGAGCTTTTGTACCTGAGGAGTATTGGA
>JAZSLX010000097.1:0-22699 GCA_045535605.1 Ruminococcus sp. | reverse complement strand
CTACGATCCGACTTGACAACGCTTGATGAGGATTCTACGCTGGCCAATACCAAGAAGGTTACCCTGCTGCAGATGGTTATCAAGCATAGCACAAAGGAGGTTGTTGGCAGATGTGATAGCATGCATATCACCTGTGAAATGAAGGTTGATATCTTCCATAGGAAGCACCTGACTGTATCCGCCACCTGCTGCACCACCCTTGATATCGAATACAGGACCAAGAGAAGGCTCACGAAGTGCGATGATAGCATTCTTGCCGATTTTAGCCATAGCCTGTCCGAGACCGCAGGTAGTTGTGGTTTTACCCTCGCCTGCAGGTGTGGGGTTGATAGCAGTAACTAAGATAAGCTTACCGTCGGGCTTGTCTGCTAAACGTGCTGAAAGCTCGTCGCTGAGCTTTGCCTTATATCTGCCGTAAAGCTCCAGCTCCTCGAAAGAAACAGAAAGTTTCTCGGCGATTTCTGTAATGGGACGAAGCTCGGTCTGTTGTGCAATCTGGATATCTGACAGCATAATGTGTTCCGCTCCTTTTATAATAGATTAAATTTGATACTAAAATATCAGAATAATTATATCATTGACAGTTAATTAGTTCAAGTATTTTAATAACTTTTCTCTTTTTTGCTTGATATTTCATTATGATTTCTATATAATAAATAAACATGAAAGGCGGTGTGCAGATGAAAAAAATCTTTTCGGGGATAGGCGACTATATTCTCAGCTCCGATAAATTACTGTGGCTTGCAACTTTATCTGCGACCGTTTACAGTGTTCTGCTGCTTACAAGCGTTGAACGTGCAGGCGGAAGCTTTGTGAGAACGCAGATTCTGGCGGCGGTGATTGGCTACACGATGGCAGTAATCATATCAATGATTGATTATGAATATATAGCCCGTGTGTGGTGGGCACTGGTCATTGTATCACTTGCACTATTTGCAGCGGTATTCCTCTTTGGTATGACTGTTGCGGGTACAGACGATACGGCGTGGCTGAGGCTTCCCGGCGGTATTACGTTCCAGCCATCAGAGCTTGTAAAGATATGCTTCATTGTAACCTTTGCAAAGCATCTGGACTATCTAAAAAAGACAGGCAGACTCATGACAATTGGTGCAGTTATTGTGCTTATTCTGCATGCACTTGTACCTATTATAATCATTCACTTTCAGGGTGACGACGGTTCTGCACTTATCTTCTTCTTCATAGCCCTCATTATGATGTTCACTGCAGGAGTTCAGGCAAGATACTTTGTGATTATGCTTTGCGGTCTGGCTATAGGTATTCCTGTATTATGGAATGTGGTTATGAACGATGAGCACAGAAACAGAATTCTTGCTCTGATGGATATTGACGGAAACGCACTGACTGACTATGGATATCAACAGTATCAAAGTAAGGTTTCCATAGCATCAGGCGGAGTTACAGGCTCGGGTATCGGACAGGGATACAGAACTGGAATCGGATATGTGCCTGAGCAGGAGAATGACTTTATCTTCTCTGTTGCAGGCGAAGAATGCGGATTTATCGGAACAATACTGGTGCTGGTAATACTTCTTGTAATCATTATCAAGGTGTTTATGAATGCACAAAGAGCAAGAGATGAATTAGGCTCATACATCTGTTACGGTATGTTCGGTCTGCTTGCTTCTCAGACAATTATCAACATCGGCATGGTTATCGGACTTCTGCCTGTTATCGGTATTACTCTCCCCTTCTTCAGTGCAGGCGGCTCGTCGGCAATGTGTCTGTACTTTGGTATAGGACTTATACAGAGTGTGCATATGCACAATAAGAATGTAGACTCGGTAACGGTGAGCTACACAAGAAACGAGAGAATAAAAATTTAATATTAGGTAAAATTAAACCCCGTTGATAAATTCAACGGGGTTAGTTTTATTCTCTCCCTCCGTCACGGCGAGCGCCGTGACACCTCCCTCAATCAGAGGGAGGCAAGGGTAAATCAATCAAAACAATCAGAGCTCAAAGAGCCAAGGAATAATCTCAGGCATAATCATACGCCATGCGTATTCATTGTGGGCAAAGGTATCCTCGTGGGTAAAAATCATCTTATCCTCAGGATATCCCAGTTCAGCCATCCACTGAGGCATAGCCTGTGCATAGGGGTTGAGCTCCTTTTCAAGGCTGTCGCCACCGCCATTGTAGAAATAGATTCTGGGAAGATTGTCCGCTTCTGTGAAATCAAACTTTGCAAGGTAATTATCCCAGTCGGATTTATCAAAAAGCATAAACGCAGGAGAAATCGCACCTATTTTACCGAATGTGTCCATATTCTCCATACCAATATAGAATGCCTCGATACCGCCTGATGAAGAGCCGATAATAGCATTGTCGGAAGGGTCAGTTGAAACATTGTAGTTAGCCTGAACGTAAGGTACTACAGTATCGGCAACAAAGCTTGCAAAAGTTTCGCCTGTGCCGTTTTCAAAGCCCTGTTTGTTATAGGGAGGTACTACGTCACCGATGTCAGGCGTAAGCTCGCTATCACGATTACGGCTGTTATCAATACCTACAAGAATAAAACCATCGTGTCCGTTATTCTGCAGGCAGGTAGCAATTTTATCTGTTACCCATCCGCCGTATCCGTTAGTAGTTCCAAGGAACTGATTCTGTCCGTCAAGGAGATAGATAACAGGATAAACCTTTGAGGTATCAGCAGGGTCGTATCCGTTGGGAGTCCAGATTGTGATAGGCTTCTGATAACCATCGGGATAATTGAGTTTTACTGTGGTCTGTTTTCCATTATTTGCCTCGTCAAAAGCATACACACCTAAAGGCAGGGATGTTTTGGGAGTATCACCTGCAATATAGAAGCCTGAGCTTGCAACGGAAACAGCAGCATTCATAGACTGAGTCTTGTTGCCGTTATTAAAAACAACTCTGTTATACTCAGACACATCAACGTCCATTTTGTAGATTTTCTCGCCGTAATCGTTGGTACCCTGAAGTGTCATCTTAACACCGGGCCATGTAGCATTTTCCTTCTGAGCGGCTTCATTGTAAAGGTAGGCATACACTGAAGTCCAATTTTTGTTGTTAGAAAAGTAGATTGTTATATTGGTATCCATTTTTTCCTCCGGCTCTGTGGGAGCAGTTGTGGGCTCTGTAGGAACAGTTGTGGGCTCTGTGGGAGCAGTTGTGATGTCCTCGGGGATAGTTGTTTCTGTAGGTGTTACAAAAGTATCTATAAGCTCACCTACAGGAGTATCCACGTAAAGGCTTGCAACAAACTTCTGAATTACAGTTGCATCTTTGATTGTGATTTTTTCATCTTGGTCTGCATCTGCTGTAATCAAAGCATCGCCGATTAATGTTTCAATTTGTGCAACGTGCTTCTGAACAAGGGTAGCATCTTTAATGTTCACTAAACTGTCCATATCAGCATCGCCTAGATACAAAGCCTTGGGAGTAAGAGCTGATACTGCGAGCACTGCAGAAAACACCATAATAATTGCCAGCAACAGGGGTAAAAGAGTATTAAACTTTTTCATTACAGAACCTCCTTGGATTCAGATAAATATATGGAGTATATAAGACATCGGCTGACCCTTTTACCTGTTGTCTGTTCAACTGCATTCTTGTAAAGAATGAGCTGTTTTTTATACATATCAACAAGCATATCAGCAGACTTTACTCTGTCGGTCTTATAGTCCACTATTATTATATCATCTCCACGCACAATTGCAAGGTCTACTGAGCCCTGAAGTATTACAGGATGCTGAGACTGTGCTTCAGGGATTGTATCATCAACCATACCTGCAGGGATATTGACAGTGAAGCGGTACTCGCGGTAATACTCACCGCTTTCAAGTGCAAGGGAGATAACATCACTGTGCATAAAGGCTTCAAGACGTTTTAAATCAAGAGACTCAGCCTCCAAGGCTGTGAGCCTGCCTGCAGAGCACAGGCGGTCTGCCTCTGCCCTGACATCACATCTTGCTTTTTCAAAATCGCAATACTGCAAGAAGGTGTGCATTGCAGTACCTCTTTGTGCAGGTGTCAGAGGTGAATCTGATAAAAATGCAGGCTTTGCCAGAACGCGGTCAAAATGTCTTGTAGAATCCTTGTGGGCAAGTTCTGAGGCAGTGACCTTCTGAGGAAGGGTTGTGAGAGATGAATAGGGATAAATATAATCAAAACGGTGTGATATAAGCTGTGACACATCCTTGGGGACGTCCTCGAATTCTGCAGAGGAGTCAACTGAAGCTTTCTCAGCACCAAAATCAAAGCTTAAGGAGTTTACAATTTCCACTTTGAAGTTACATGTATCTTCACAGGCGAAGGTATCAGGCTCAGGCATACCTGCATATTCTCTGAGCACAGTGCCATTCGGATGCATAAGAGCACACATAACAAGCCAGTCACTGAGATATGTACAATCACGGACAACAAAGGGCGGAATCTGCCCCCCTGAGACAATGCCTGATGAAAGCTTCTCTACATAAGAAGGAAGCTTCTTTTTTGTTGCAAGCATAATGAGGTGTTCCTTTGCTCTTGTCATTGCAACATAGAGGACACGAAGCTCCTCAGATTTTTCACTTCGTTTTATCTCAAGGGAGACAGCCTCACGAGGGAGTGTATTATAACTGCACATAAGTACATCGTCACGACGTTTTGAAGCAAAGCCAAGCTTTGAGTGAAGCAGGACATTCTCTTTTGCATCTGAGGAGAACTGACGTGCTGTGTTTGCCACAATGCACACAGGAAACTCCAGACCCTTACTGCCGTGGATAGTCATAATGCGGACAGCATTTTCACCCTGCGGGTTGCTGACAGTTGCCGCAGGTAAGTCGGTGCCGTTGCGTTCAAGCTTATCAATGAAGCCGACAAATGCGGAAATGCCTTTGGATGAGCCTTTCTCAAAATTCTGAGCATACTCCATAAGGAGGCGAAGGTTATTGACTGCAAGCTCTCCCCCTGTAACTGAGGAGGTTGCAAGAAGTCCTGTATGCTCGTAAAGTGCACCGATGAAAAGGTCTGCAGGCAGAGTGAGTGCCAGGTTGCGAAGCTCATCTATATCCTCAAGGAATCTCTGTGCCTTTGTGTTGCCTGATTCGGCAAACTTCTTAACAGACATATAGAGTGAGGTCTTTCTGTTTTCACAGCGAAGCTGAGCCATATCGTCGGCGGTGAAGCCGTACACAGGTGACATCATCACAGAAAGCAGGGGTATATCCTGAATAGGATTATCAATTACCCGCAGGAAGTTCACTGCTACCTTAATCTCGTGAAGGCTGAGAAAACCTGTGGAGGTTTCGCAGTATGCAGGAACATTGCAACGACGAAGTTCGTTGACGTAAATATCTGCATATCTGCTCATATTACGCATAAGCACCGCAACGTCACGAAACTCTACAAGACGCTCGCCGTCTTTGTCCTTGATGTAGGTATCCTTGCACATCTGAAGGACGATTTTTGCAATATGACGAGCCTCTGCAATTGCGGCATCTACGTCCCCTATTTCGTCCAAATCAAGAAGATGAAGCTCATTGCAGGGAGTAGTTGCAGCTGTATAAGGTGCCTGAGGTACAAGCATTTCTTCCTCGTTATATTCAAGGTCCCCTGTCTGTTCAGACATCAGTGCCTTGAAGGTGAAGTTGATAAAATCCGTAACCTCTCGCCTTGAACGGAAGTTACGCTCAAGGATTACCTTTGCGGGATAGTTATCCTCTGCCCTGCTGTAAAGATTCAAGAAATTTTTGCGGGAGAGGAAAATCTCAGGCATAGCCTGACGGAAGCCGTAGATACTCTGCTTAACGTCACCTACAACAAAAAGGTTAGTGCCATTGTGGCTTACGGAATTGAAGATTAAATCCTGTACCTCGTTTGCGTCCTGATATTCATCAACCATTACAGCATCAAAGCGGTCAGAGATTATATCTGCTACTTCTGTGGTATTAACATTACCATCTCCATCGAGAGATACCAAAAGTTCCAAGGCATAGTGCTCAATATCGGAGAAGTCAGCCACATTCTTCTGAAGTTTCAAGTCTGTGTAAATGCTGTCAAAGGTGCGTACACACTCAAACATCTTCTCAACAACAGGATGCTGAGCGGTAATATCACTGAGGATTTCCTCCTCTGTCTGGAGGAAAAGCCGCTGGATAGTTTTAACATTAGCCTTGACTATATCGCGGTTGGAGGCAACCTTCAGCTTTATAGGATGTTCAGTGAAGCCTCTTGCGTTGAGTCTGCCTGTAGTGAATGTATGCACAAAGGAGGCTATGGTGTTCCAATCGGAGCTTTGCAATAAATTATGAAGTTTCTTGAAAAACGCAAGGTCATCTGCAAAGAGGCTTGATGCTTTGGTGTAAAGCTCAGGCTCTTCCATGAGAAGCTTCAGAGAATTCTCTGAAAGCTCAATCGAATAGTCAACTGCGGAAGCTGTGTAATCAAGAACGATTCTGCCCCATATACTGTCAGACACACCGGTACAATCACTGTAATAGGAAAGCTTCTCTGAAAGCCACTTATCACCGAAGGGATGTGAACGGAGAAACTCATAGAGCCTGAGAATATTACTCTGCAGCCTTGAATCGTCACGGGCTGAGGCGAAGGCTTCCACAAGATTTACAAAGCTTATATCACGCTGAGCGTAGAATTTATCAAGGGTAAGACCAATTGCCTCCTGCTTTAAAAGTGTAAGTTCTCCGCTGTCTGCGATTCGGTAATCTCCTGAAACGGGAAGTCGCTGAAAGAACTCACGTACCAAGTCACCGCAAAAGCTGTCAACTGTGGAAATATGTGCTGCAGGCAGATGAACAAGCTGTCTGCGATACCAAGGGTTCTGGGGATTTTTATTTATAAGCTCAAGGAGGGTTTTCTGGATTCGCTCCTTAAGCTCTGCAGCGGCAGCACGGGTATATGTAACAATCAGTAGTCTATCAATAGGCACAGGATTTTCGCTGTCTGTGACCATCTGAATTACTCGCTCAACCAGAACTGCTGTTTTACCTGAGCCTGCGGCGGCACTGACAAGGAGTGAGCCGCCACGAGCTTCTATGGCAAGTTTCTGATTATCTGTCCATTCTCTGCTCATGATTACTCCTCCTCTTCCTTATTTTCTATGTTTAATTCTCTGAGAATTTCTTTTCGGTCAAGTTTGAATATATTTCTGACAGGGTCGCCCTCACGATGACCACAGACAGATGAATATGGGCAATACTCACAGGCATCGTAGCACACAGCCGCAGGGGTTGCATCAACTCTGCCTGCACTGAGTTCTGTAGCCATTTCACCGATAAGAGCATCAATCCTTGAGAAGATTGCGCCGAATTCCTGAAGGCTCGCAAGATTATCTGTACCCTTGACGGAGTCGCCCTTTGAGGACACAGGGATATATATACCTGCAACGTCACGCTCCATAGATTCAAGCACGTCCATATCGCTGAGGATAAGTCCATTCATACGAAGCTTCTTCATCCGCTCTTTTAAGACGGCAGATTCTGAGGTATCAAAGGCGGCATCTATGACGGGAACAACCGCAGGCATATAGAGCACACCTGCAGGTACAACCTCACCGCCGAAGTAGTCACCGCCGTGACGGGACAGTACAGACAGATAAATGAGCATCTGCAAATTAAGCCCATACATAATATCTGAAAGGTCGAAAACCTTTGTGCCTGTTTTGTAGTCAACTATGCGGATATACACCCTATCATCACGGCGCATAATATCTGCCCTGTCAACAAAGCCACGGATAGTAACCGACTGACCTGTGGGAAGTGTTAATGTGTAGGCAGGTACATCCTTGCCGATATTTAGCTCAAAGGCTTCGGGGCTGAATCTGCTCTGAGAAAACTCGCTTATAATATGACGGACTAAGTGGAAGGCTGAGTTTGAAACTCTGTTGTAAAGATAGAGGAACCTGTCGGTTTTATCCTCTGTTCCGCCAAAATGCATATCGGCGTATTCCTTCATTACGACTTTGATATCAGCCATAATTTCTTCATCGGTAAGAGCAATAAGAGTTTCTTTGTTATATTTCTTTATAAAGCATTCAAGAATGTAATGAACAAAAGAGCCGTACTCCATAGCGTCTATCTGAGCAGTTCTGCGTTCACGGAGATTAAGGCCGTATGTACAAAAATACATAAATCTGCACAGGTGGTATTTCTCAACCTGAGAGGCAGAAAGACGCATATCTTTACCAAAAAGCCGTTGTGCGTTGTTTGAGTTATTGATTACAAAAGGCTCTTTTGACAGTGCACGGGTTAAGGATGAAACAGGTGCACTGTATTTTTCGTTTTCAGAATAATATTTTCTGAGTCCTGCGGTGAGGTCATCCCTGCCTCTGAGTCTCTTTGCAAAGAAGCTGAAGGAAGGCTTTGCCGCCCAGACCTTATCTATAGCATCAACTGAACCTGCGGGTACAGGCTCTACATTCGGGAACAAGTCTTCAAGCTCGGTTATCATTAATGAAGGAATGTTTGCACTGCCTGTAAGGCTTGCCTGTGGAAAGCTGACAAAGACTTTTTGTGAAGCCGCAGTGAGGGCATAGTAGCAGAGATATTTTTCTCTTACAGACTGAGATTCAAGGGATTTATCAGGCAGAAGTCCTGCCTCGGTAAGAACTGTTCTCTCGTCCCCTGTGAAGATTCCGCTGTCACCTAAGGTTAGAGGAAATTCGCCATCCACTGCACCGATTACAAATATAACCTTTTTATCCTGCAGACGGAGTCGCTCAATATCACCAACTGTGACCTGGTCAACGGCTCTGGGGATAAAAGCAAGGGTAACCGAAGAAAACTGAAGCTTTAAAAGCTCTGAAAAACGTGCAGGCGAAACAGTTCTGTTACCGATAACCTGAATAGTTCTGTCCAGAGTATCAATGAATATCTGCCACAGGCGAAGCTGTTCCTCTGAAAGCTGATACTGACCTGAGCTTTCCAAGCTGTCACAGAGAGTTTGTATACGATTATCGGCACCTAAAGAAATAAGAAGTGAATAGAGCTCCTTTGAGATAACCTCAGCTGTTGCACCCTTGATATTATCGCGGAATTTAAGGAGAGGGTCTATAATAAACCGGCGCACCCTCTCAACACTTTCAAGCTCCTGTGTATCTTCAGCAGAAAACTTATCTGCAAAGCCTTTTGGGTTTGCTGTAAATTCACTGAAAAGACGTAATCCTGAAAGATTCCATGTAAAGAGGTAATTTTCAAAAAGTGCTGAGTCCACCTCTGAAATCGTGGTGAGTCCTGACTTGATTACAGAAAGTACCGCATCTTTATGGAATGAGGATGTGACACACTCAAAGCAGGCGGAAATAAGCTTCATAAGGGGCTTTGACAGCACATGAGCAGGAGTATCCATAAAAAATGGGATATCATAGGAATTAAGAGTGATATCCAAGATTCCGTTATAAGGAGAAACACTTCTGCACACAACGGCGATGTCATTATAGCGGTATTCCCCTGTCATTACAAGCCGGCGTATATTACGAGCTACAAAATCGGATTCTTCGTATCTGTCTGTAGCACTGTAAAGGTAGAGTGCGTCTGAGTTTTTCTGAGGGAATACTGTCTTTTTGCGGAAGATATGTTCTTCAATATGTAAAATCTCAGGGCTTTTAAAATAGCCTTTATAATCGCAGACTACGGGTGCACCTATGGGAATGTTATTATTCTTTGCACAAGCTCTTAGACGGCGTGCAGTATCCTGAGAAACTGAAAAAATACTTTCATCCGTAATATTGCCGTCATCTGAAAGTGTAACAAGAAGTTCCTTGCACTGAAGCATGAGCTGTTCAAGAGTGTCAAGCTCAAGCTGAGTAAAGCTTAAATATGAGTCAACACAGATGATGTAATCTGCAAAGACAGGATATTTTTTTAGTAAGTCACAGGCTATGGAAAGTTCACCGTCGGGGTCTTCAAAGGAATTAGTGAGCATAGCATCATAAGCAGACAGGACAAGTGAAACATCGTGGAGTTTATCCCGAAGCACCTGATTGTCAGCAGTTGTGCCCCTTATAAGCTCAGGTGTGACCTTGTTTCTGACAAACTCCTGACGGATAGAAAGCATCATTGAAAGAAGCTGAGAGGAATCTACCTTATCAGCATATAACTTCATTGCATCCTTAGTATCTTCCATAGCAAGGCTCATAAGGAGGGTTTTGGTGGCATCATCTGCCAGCACTCCGTGACTGAAGCCTGCATACTCAAAGACATAGTCGCAAAGACGGGAGAAGCCCAAGACCTTTACATTCATGGCGTTCTCTGCACCTAAGAGGTCCAGAAACGATTTCTCGGTATCAAAGGACTGCTGGTCAGGGACAATCATCAGAAGTCTATTATCCCCCTGCTGTGCTAAAGCACCTAAGAGATTGCGGACATATTCGGTTTTACCGCTTTTACTGCGGCCGCTTACAATTCGTAGCATTATTACACCGCCTTGATGTAGTATTTTACGCTTAACATTATAGCTTAAGAGGTGTACCAAAAACAGGTCATTACTTAGAAAAATGCTCCAGAATCTTATTGAACACCTCGACAATTTTAAATCGGAATTCAAATTTACCTTTTGATGATACGATTGAATACTGAGGTTGTGTTAATTCCTCCTGCAAGGTATTAACCTCACTTGCGGCAGGAATACACAGGGACGGGTACATTACACACCACCAGTTTTTGCCCTTTGCCTCCCCTATGCGGATTTGAAGGGCATCATAAATTCCGCTTGGCATCGTGACTGAATCATAGTATCTTGTGTCAAAGCTCAGAGGTTTTATTGAAGCAGTTACAGAATATGAGTATCCCTCTGCGTATACAGTGTCCTGTGCAACCTTGAGAAGCTCATCAATTTTTTTCTGTGCAATATACATTGCTTCAGCTTTGCTGTGGGCATTTTTAAAAAGCTCCTGACTCTTTAAAAGCACTGCGTCACGGACTTTGAACTTGAGAGCTTGGTCTTCATCACTGTCGGAATTTGCAAGGATATGAATACGAAAAACCTGATCTGAGATTTCTTGGCATTCGCCCTCAAAGGGAATCAGAGTTAAAAGGATTGAGATGATTACACCGACACATAAGGATTTAAAGAAAAGTTTCATTAGAAAAAACCCGCCTAATCAGTTTATTTGCACCCTGATTATTGGCAGGTTTTTCCTGTTTATTCATCGTATGAAATATCTGTAATTACAACGCCTGTACGGCATGGCTCAACAACAAAAACATCCTCGTAGTTTTCGCGCAAGGTTTCTGCACACTTATTTGCTTTCCGCTCTGTAAGGAAAAGTCCGAAAACAGCAGAGCCTGAGCCGCTCATAGCACTGCCCTGAGCCTTGCCCTTGAGCATAACTGACTTGATATAATTGATAACATCAAGAGAAAGAACTTCTTCAAAATCGTTGTGTAGAAAGTCGGAAACGTTGCGGATACTTCCGCTGTAGAGAGCCTTAACAGCAAGGTCTGTATAAGAAAACTTAGCACCTGTACGGCTGTCTGCAAGGGCATATGCCTTGGCTGTAGAGATAGAAACCTCAGGCTTACAGATGAGGACATAGCATTTTGGGAGTTTCGGGAGTTTTTGAAGAGTTGTGCCTGTCTCGGTTGCACGGCGAGTACCGCCCACAATGCAGAAAGGTATATCGGCACCTACCCTCTCGCCTATTTTGCAAAGCTCCTCCTCTTTGAGCTTTGTATCATACATACGGTTGAGGATAACGATAACAGCCGCACCGTCGGCACTGCCACCTGCAAGACCTGCACCGAAAGGAATGGTTTTCTCAATATGAATAGTCATATCCCCGTGGATTTTTCCTGTATATTCAAAGAAAGCCTTTGCACATTTATAGACGATATTACTGCTGTCGCAGGGCACACCTTCCTTATTGCAGGTGATAGTAATCTCCCCTTGCTCAGATGTTGCAGGGTCTGCAGTAACAGTAACTTCATCAAAAAGTGACACTGCCTGCATAAGCATATCCACATCATGGTAGCCATCCGCTCTGCGTGAAAGTATATCCAGTGTAATGTTGATTTTTGCAGGTGCTTTAGCTGTAATACGCATATTAAAGTTCCTCTAAAAATTCCTTGATTCTGCCGAGAGCCTCGGTCAGATGATTGATTGAATATGAATAGGATACACGGACAAAGCCTTCACCGCAATCGCCGAAAGCATCACCGGGAACAATGGCAACACGCTTTGAATGAAGCAACCGTGTGCAGAATTCCTCTGAGGTAAGACCTGTGGATTTAATGCAGGGGAAGCAATAAAATGCACCGCCCGGCTCAAAACATGTAAGTCCCATTGCATTGAAGCTGCCTACCACAAGACGGCGTCGCATATCGTATTCGCCACGCATATGCTCTATATCCTTATCGCCGTTTTTCAGTGCCTCGATAGCTGCATACTGGGCAACAGTGGGAGCTGACATAATGCAATACTGGTGAAGCTTTGTCATCATAGCAATGATTTCCTTGGGACCCATTGCATAGCCTAAACGCCAGCCTGTCATAGCAAAAGCCTTGGAGAAGCCATTGATTACTACTGTGCGCTCACGCATACCGGGAAGAGTTGCAATGGATACATGCTTGTCCCTGTATGTAAGCTCACTGTAAATTTCATCGGAAATAACCAACAGGTCATGCTTGATTATAACTTCAGAAAGTGCCTCTAAGTCCTCTTTGCCCATAATTGCACCTGTGGGATTATTGGGGTATGAGAGGATAAGGAGCTTTGTTTTATCAGTTATGGCTGACTCGAGCTCCTCTGCAGTAAGGCGGAAGTCATTCTCTGACTTTGTGTTCATAACCACTGCAGTTGCTCCGCACATTCTTGTTAAGGGATCATAGCACACAAAGGAGGGCTGATGAACCAAAACCTCTTCCCCGGGATTTACCATACAGCGAATTGCTACATCCAGAGCCTCACTGCCGCCGACTGTAACAAGAATCTCTGTGTCAGGGTCGTAGCTTAGATTATATTTTCTGTCTACAAAACCGCTGATCTCCTGACAGAGCTTTTTGAAACCGCGGTTGGGAGTATACCAGGTTTTACCGTTCTCAAGAGAATCGATACCTGCTTTACGGACGTGCCAAGGGGTACGGAAATCAGGCTCTCCGATTGAAAGAGATATAACATCATCCATCTCGTTGACAATATCGAAGAAACGTCTGATGCCTGACGGCTTTACGTCCTGAATTGTTTTATTTAAATATTTGCTGTAATCCATCAGAACTGCATACACCTTTCATCAACTGTTGAATCTGTAAGAACGTTGCCGTCATACTTGTATCTTTTCAGGAAGAAATGGGTGGCTGTGCTGAGAACACCTTCCATAGTTGAAAGCTTACGCGATACGAAGGAGGATACATCCTGAATTGTATCGCCCTTGACGGTGAGGCCTAAATCATAGGTACCAGCCATAAGAGATACAGAGGAAACCTCTTCAAACGCCATAACACGCTCTGCGATATCATCGAAGCCTTTATCCTTAGTGGGAGTTACCTTAAGCTCTATATAGGCAGTAACACCTGAGTCTGCAACCTTTTCCCAGTTAACAAGAGCACGGTAGCCCTTGATGACACCCTGATCCTCGTAATCTTTGATTCGGGCTTTGACAGAATCCTCGGACTCGCCTAAAAGCATAGACAGCTCCTGTGTTGTGTAGGTTGAATTTTCGGAAAGTAGTCTGAGAAGTTTATCCATAAGTATTCTCCTTATCTGAAAAAATAATTAGCATATAGTTTAAACCGTTACCCGCTCAGGGGAATCGGTAAAATTAACAGCGTCGGCACAGATTGCGGCAGCAATACAGAAATACTCCCTCTGCTCTGAGTAAATATCAAGCTCGTAAGCACCTGTGGAGAGGTATCTGTCTGCACACTGTGACATAATAAGTTTGCCATCCGCATCGAAGATTTCAAAGGAACGGCAGTCACTGCTTTTGCAGAGTCTCCAGCTTATACCATGAAAGCGGTACTCGATGAAATTCCTGCCTTTAGTGGCAGTGATAGCAAATCTGTCCTTGGAATCCTTAATGCTGAAAGCATAAAAAACGTGAAAAGGTGCACTGCGGATAGTAACAAGAGGAGTTGCATCCACAGAGGATAAAACCATTTTATCAGTTGAGGCTGTGCGCTTGCCTGTTACTGTGAATTTCTCCACGCCCAGATGGTCACAGACAACAAAGCGGGTATGCTCCGAAGAATTATCACGTTTTAAATATAGTTTCATACAATCACCCTCAATTAATATTCAAGCAGCAAAACCGCTCTATGAATATTATGTATCGGAAATCTATAAGAAATCAGATTATATGAGTTTTTTATGAATCTTCATATTGAAGATGTAGAAGTTACCTCTGCGGTTATAACCCTGATCGATTGCATAACAAGAGGTATAGCCAAGAAGAAGCCAAAAGCTCATTACAAGATATGTAACATCGAAAAGGAGTGTCTTTTCAATTATAGCATAGAGGAAATATGCTCCTACATAGGCAATGAGACAGGGATATACGCTGTATTCCATAATCCTGCGGTGAACAAACCAAACAGGCAGAATCATCATAAGATAGCGAACAAGGAATATGAGAAAAAAAACAGCACCGATTATACCTGCTGTGACAAGCACAGTAAGATATCCGTTATGCAAATCCGTAAAGGCTATCTGAACAAAGCCGTCAAACTGAGAGTTGTAGTTTTCTCTGCCTGTGACTGCAATTATACCGTCGTGCAGATTGCCCTTTCCTATACCGAAAATAGGATTTTGCTTAAAAAGCTTAATACCTGCTTCCCACAAAAACCATCGGCTGGAAACACCTGTGTCTGTTCTGGGAATAAACAGAGCATCTGCGGCGATATCCTTTATCTCCTGAGAAGAAAGAACAGTGTCACTGAAAAATACCGCTACGCCTACTCTGCAGACTACACGGACAAACAGCATTGCAGCCAGAACAACTGTGCCTACAATTGCAAGAGTTATAATACGGGCTATCATCTTTCTGGGAGTAAGGTTATCCATCATGGAGAAAACCTTCATAAGAAGGATAATTGCGGCATAAGCAACAAGAAGAATGAGGCTTCCTGTGCTGTCACAGAGAAGAAGTGCCAGACAATTAAGGGATACACAGCTTAAAAGCCAGATACGACTGACACGTTTTTGTCCCGAATGGGCTACAAAATTGGGCTTTGTGAGCATATGACAGAAGATAATTGAAAGTGCGGATACATAGCCCTGATAGTTAGGATTGGTGTAAAAGCCCTTGAATACGCCCTGATAGTACATATAGTTATCGAACTTACCCTGAGTAAACAGCATCATAAAAAGTCCGATAAAGGTAAAGACAGTGGAAAGATACACAATGATTCTCACCATCAGATAGAGTTCCCATCTGAAAGGGACTCCCCGCTCTGTGTGCATTCCGTAGAACACGAAAAAACAGACACCTGCATGAACAAGCATTAGGAGGTTATAAGCCACTGCCTGAAGATTAGGATTGATATTCACAAGCACGGTTATGGTGAATGTCGCCATAAACGCCATAAGCCATATTCCAAGATAAAGGGTTGCGTATGCTTTTCGCTTCACAACAGCATAGACGCTGAGCCCTACACCCCACACAAACAGCACATATGTAAGTGCATATGCCGCCTTTTCCACATACATTACCATGCTGAAGAACATACACAGCATAAATATAAGGCGGAACATTGAGGTATCCAGAAATATCATTCTGAGTTTCTTCATAAAAAAGACCTCGCAAAAAAATATCTCCTGATATTTATATTACTTAAGCACTTCGATTACGGTTTTGAAAATAAGGTACAAATCTCTTCGAAAGCCAAAACGTGATATATACTTTAGGTTATACTCCATCTTCTGAGGCAGGATAACCTCGATATATTCTTTGTCAACATCTGAGGATTTCTCCAAAAGCTCTGCCTCATCCTTGAACATAATACTGGCAAGGGAGGTTACACCTGCTGGCATAAGGAGGGTTGCCATCATCTCAGGAGTATAAGCTTCAACGTATCTGGGGACTTCGGGTCGGGTACCCACAATACTCATTTTGCCTGAAAGTACATGGAAAATCTGAGGAAGCTCATCGAGTCTGAACTTACGAAGAAACTTACCTATATTGGTGATTCGGTCATCCTCTGAGTGTGTAAGCTCACCCTGCTTATCTGAGCCAACATACATTGTACGGAACTTCCAAATACGGAACTGCTTGCCGTAGGTTGTAACACGTACCTGTTTGTATATGACAGGTCCTTTTGAGGAAACCTTGATAGCTACTGCTATGATAAGCATTGGGATAATCAGAAGCACAGTGAGAAAAAGTGCCGCAGTAAAATCCATAATTCTCTTTAAAACAAGGCTTTTTCTTTTCGCCTTAAGAATTTCATAATAGGGCTTTACTTCATCTGTACGCATAAAGTCGGGAAGCTCAGCAAAGGGTATCATCCGCATAAGGAATCCTCCAGAATATAATTTCAGTTATACAGTATATATTATACTATTAAAGAGGGATTTTTTCAACTATTTATGAAAAATATAAAGGGAATACATATTTCCCCTGAAAATGACAGCTTAGTAATGTAAAATATAACTAATCTAAATAGTTTTTAATTCTTTATAAGCCTTGACTTGAAGGGCTTGTATGAGTAAAATTATATTGGATTTAAAATCAAAATAAGGAGAAAAATTATGAGCGACAATTATTCACCTGATCTTATTACTCTTGTTGATGACGAAGGTGTTGAGCATAACTTTGAGATACTTGATACAGTTGAATTTGAAAACAAAGAGTATTATGCACTTTACCCTGTGTTTGAAAATCCTGCTGATATGGTAACAGACAGCGGCGAATACTACATTATGGAAGCTATTGACAGCGAAGAGGGCTGGGAGCTTGCAGAGGTAGATGATGACGACCTGATTGACAAGCTGAGCGTTATCTTTGAGGACAGATTTGCTGATAAGTTCGGCGAGGATGAATAATATCATTTATTGCGCATAAATTAAATACACCTGAATAAACTTCCTGCCTGATTCGTGTACAGGGCAAAATAACCCTACAACCTTTAAATCGGGAGCCAGGCTCCGACAGTGGCGTGCAGACCTCCCCTTATGGGACGAAGGGAGCCAAAAGCTGTTGGGCGGGCACCCACCTGCTTTTTTAGTAGCAGGTTATATTATGCTCTTACGGTCAGGCGGGTTTTTATATTTACAAATCACTTTTAGGAGAATACATATATGAGGATTTCTGTATTGGGCTGCGGCAGATGGGGCAGTTGCATTGCATGGTATCTTGACAAAACAGGTCATCAGGTGCTATCCTGCGGACTTGAAAACGCACCTGAGTTCAAACAGCTTAAGGAAACAAGAAAGAACGATTACCTTGAGTTTCCTGAAAGCATCGAGGTAAGCTCAGACCTTGCATATGCAATAGAGCGTGCTGAGGTAATTGTTATATCCATCTCTGCACAGCATCTGCGTGAATACATGGCAGATATATCAAAGCAAAACCTTGATGGTAAGATTATCGTCCTTTGTATGAAGGGTGTTGAGGAGTCTACAGGCTGCAGACTCAGCGAGGTTGTAGGCAGTTTTGTAGATGAAGAAAAAACTCCTGTTGCTGTATGGGTAGGTCCCGGTCATCCTCAGGACTTTGTCAAAGGTATTCCCAACTGTATGGTTATTGACAGCAAAAACGAAGATGTTAAGAAAATGCTTGTAAATGAGCTTTCAAGCTCACTTATCCGTATGTATATCGGCAATGACTTTATCGGTAGTGAGATTGGCGCTGCGGCTAAAAATGTAGTTGGTATTGTGGCAGGAATGCTGGACGGTATGAACTATCAGTCCCTCAAGGGTGCACTGATGGCAAGAGGTGCCAGAGAGATTGCAAGACTTATTGAAGCTATGGGCGGTAATCCTATGTCTGCATTTGGTCTTTGCCATTTAGGCGACTATGAGGCAACTCTGTTCTCCAAATGGAGCCACAACAGAATGTACGGTGAAAACTTTGTAAAGGGCATTGAGTACGGCAAGCTTGCTGAGGGTGTTATGACAACAAAGGCATTGAAGAAGCTTGCGGACAAGCACAATGTGGAGATGCCTATTGTGTCCTGTCTTTATGATGTTCTCTTTGAGGGTAAACCTTTTGAAGAGGCAATACAGGAGCTTTTTGACCGCTCTGTAAAGGCTGAGTTTTAATCCACTCTCCCCTATAATCTAAATATCCGCATACATAAAAAATGTCGGTACGATTTGTATCGACATTTTTTGTTGTCTAACATTCAATAAATATAGACTTTAAAATTTTTTTGTGCTATAATTAGCACAAATTCATTCAAGAGGTGAAAGCTATGATAAAAATCGGTGCCCCATATCTGGAAAAAATCTCTGATGATGGCGTTGATTATGTCAGAATGTGTAGCAAAGTACTTATTGATGACAAAGAAGAATTGATATGGTACGAAGTAGATGATAAATTCTCTGAATATCTTTGCTACGAAAAAGCAGACGCATTTGTTGTTGGAATACTTCCCTATGCTATGGCGTACGGACACAATATCATAGTTGAGGGATGCCCTATTTCCGAAAAAATATACTGGAATTTAAAACACACCTTTTTACCTGCGCTGGGTAAATTTTCGGGATATTACAAAAAAATAGAAATTGAGTCAGACATTACAAACATAGTATTTGATGCACACGGTGTGGGAACAGGTTTTTCTTCAGGTGTTGACTCTTTTGATACATTGCTAAAAAATCTCAACAAAGAAACCTCAAGTTTTAATATAACACATCTGGCTTTTTTCAATGTCGGAGCATGTGGCTCTTTTGGCGGTGCTAATGCACAAGAGAGATTCCGAAACAGAGCGGCATCATATCAGAGTTTTGTGGATAAATTGGGCTTTGAATTTGTAAAAGTTAACTCTAACATTGCTCAGATACTAATGATGAGTTTTAATTTCACTCATACATATCTTTCTTGTTCAGCTGCCCTTGCAATTCAGAAACTCTTCTGCAAGTATTATTATTCTGCAGGTTGCACACTTAAAGATTTTTCTTTTAATCCATATGCCAGTAGTTACTATGATCTGCTGAATATGCAATGCTTTTCAACAGAGAGTATCTCTTTCTCTTCAACCGGATCAGTAGAGTCCAGACTTGAGAAACTTGAATATATATCACAGTATGAAATCACATACGATATGCTTAATGTTTGCAATTCCAACGACTTCAATTGCCGTACATGCGAAAAGTGTATCAGAACAATGTTGGGTCTCTATTCAATAAATAAACTTGATAATTACTCCTCTGTATTTGACGTGGAATATTTCAAGAAACACCTTTCATACAATGTGGCTTTTATTATGGCGAAATCCAAGGATGGCACAGTAGAAGCAATGTTCGCAAAAGAAATCATCGACAAAATGAAGGAGAACAAACTTAAAATTCCTTTTAGTTCATACTTACGGGCTATACCAATGACTATTAAGTGTATTCTGCTTGCCACTGCAAGAAAGAGTAAGACTCTAAAGAAATGGTGGCACAGAAAAATCAACAAGGAATACGGTGTAAGATACAACGACATATGATATCACTCTGTTAAGTAATCATTTTATGCATATGAAAACTCGGAATCAAATGAAGATGATTCCGAGTTTTATATTTTTAAAGCAAGACTTTATACAGTTAAAAATCCGCCTTAGCTGAATAATCAAACATACAAAAACGTCGGTACGATTTGTACCGACGTTTTGTTGTTATATTAACAAATCAGAAATTACCTACTGTTGCAGCGATTACTGCTTTGATTGTGTGCATACGGTTTTCGGCCTCGTCAAAGACGATGGACTGTTCAGACTCGAACACCTCGTCTGTAACCTCCAAAGCAGAAAGACCGAACTGCTCACCTACCTGCTTGCCGACACCTGTGTTAAGGTCGTGGAATGCAGGCAGACAGTGCATAAACACTGCGTCCTCACGAGCAGCACTCATGAGTTCTTTATTAACCTGATAAGGAAGCAGGTCGTTTATTCTCTCAGCCCAGACCTCTGCAGGCTCACCCATTGATACCCATACATCGGTATAGATAACGTGTGCATTTGCCACTGCCTTCTTTGGGTCTGTCTCAAATGTAAGGATTGCACCTGTTTCCTTTGCAATTTCCTGACACTGTGCAACAAGGTCACTATCGGGGAAATATTTTTCAGGTGCGCAAGCGGTAAAGTTCATACCCATCTTTGCACAGCCTACCATAAGGGAGTTACCCATATTGTAGCGGGCATCACCCATATACACGAAGTTGATACCCTGGAGTGTGCCGAAGTGCTCACGGATTGTGAGGAAGTCGGCAAGAATCTGTGTGGGATGGAACTCGTTTGTGAGACCATTATATACAGGAACGCCTGCTTTGTCTGCAAGCTCCTCTACTATCTCCTGACCGAAACCGCGGTACTCGATGCAATCGTACATTCTGCCCAGAACCCGTGCTGTGTCAGCAATGCTCTCTTTTTTACCAATCTGAGAAGCATCGGGATCAAGATAGGTTGTGCTCATACCAAGGTCATGAGCTGCAACCTCAAATGCACAGCGTGTACGAGTGCTGGTTTTCTCGAATACTAATGCAATATGCTTACCATCACAGATTTTGTGAGGAATGCCTGCTTTTTTCTGAGTTTTCAAAAGCTCTGCAAGGTCGATAAGCTTTTCAATCTCTTCAGATGTAAAGTCCAGAAGTTTCAGAAAACTTCTGCCTTTGAAATCTGCGTATAATTTTTCCATATTAAACCTCCGTGTTACATACGGTTTTGATTATTTCTACTGCCTGTTTTAAGGTATCCCACTCGATATTAAGTGCAGGAAGGAGTCTTAATTTCTGCTTTGCTTTGATAACAAGGAGACCTTTATCCATACAATCCTTCACAACTTCGTCAACGGGACGCTTGGTGGTGATACCAAGCATAAGGCCCATACCATCAACAGCGGTGACACCTTCACAAGCGGAAAGCTCAGAGATAATGTACTCAGATTTCTGCTTTACATCTGCAAGAAGTGTATCGTCGATACGATTAAGGATACTAACTGCACCTGCACAGCAGACAGGGTTGCCGCCGAAGGTTGAGCCGTGGTCACCTGCTTTCAGAACATCCTGCACTTTCTCAGAAAGTACGGTAGCACCCAGAGGAAGTCCGCCGCCCAATCCCTTTGCAGTTGAGAAGATATCAGGCTTGACACCATAGTTCATATAAGCATAGAGAGCACCTGTTCTGCCGTTACCTGTCTGAACCTCGTCAGCGATTGTTATAATATCATACTCAGCACTCAGCTCAAATATTCTGTTTACGAAGTCCTGAGTGAGAGGCATTACTCCTCCCTCACCCTGAACAAGCTCAAACATAATAGCAGCTATATTTCCGCTCTTTAGCTTTTCTTCAAGGTCTTGAATATTGTTAGCTTCTACATAGTCAAAGCCCTCTGTGAGAGGCAGGAAGTCATTGTGAAAAACATCCTGACCTGTTGCAGAAAGGGTTGTGATTGTTCTGCCATGAAAGCTGTTTTTGAGAGTCAGGATAACATTTCTATCCTTGCCGTATTTATCTGCGGCATATTTACGTGCAACCTTGATTGCACACTCGTTAGCCTCGGCACCTGAGTTTGAGAAGAAAACCTTGCTCATACCTGTTTTCTCGCATAGAAGCTGTGCAAGACGAGCACAGGGGCCTGTATAGTACAGGTTTGATGTGTGCTGAAGCTCCATAAGCTGTTCTGCAACAGCGCTTACCCATACATCATCACAGTAACCGAAAGTGTTAACTGCGATACCTGTTGCCATATCTATGTATTCTTTACCATCATCTGCAATGGCACTTGAACCTTTGCCTTTAACGAGAGTTACAGGAAATCTGCCGTAAGTATGGGCTATATATTCATTATCAAGTTCTTTAATGTTCATCAGAGAAATCCTCCGCTACCATTGTACCTGCACCCTCATCGGTGAGAGTTTCGATAAGAAGTGAGTGGTGAACTCTGCCGTCCATAATAATAACACGTTTAACACCACGTGCAATTGCCTCCAGACAGCACTCAACCTTGGGAATCATACCACCTGAGATTGTACCGTCACGGAAAAGACCCACTGCAGACTTTGTATCAATAGCAGGAATGAGGGTTGTGGGGTCGTCCTTATCACGGAGAATACCTGCAATATCTGTCATTGTAATAAGTCGCTCTGCCTGAAGTGCACCTGCAATCTGTGCAGCGGCTGAGTCAGCATTGATGTTATACACATTGCCCTCGTCGTCACAGGCAACTGTGGAAACAATGGGAATATAGCCATGCTCAAGCAAATCAAGGATAGGCTGAACGTTGACCTCAGTGATTTTGCCTACAAAGCCAAGACGTTCATCCTTGGTGACAGCTTTAATCATTCCGCCGTCAATACCTGAGATACCCATAGCCTTACCGCCCTTGGTGGCAATGAGATTAACAAGGCTCTTGTTGATTTTACCAGCAAGTACCATCTGAACGATATCTACGGTTTCTTTGTCGGTAACTCTTAAGCCTTCAACGAATTCGGTTTCCTTACCTACCTGCTTGAGTGTTTCGGTAATTTCGGGGCCGCCTCCGTGTACGAGAACAACCTTGACACCGATTAGCCACAGGAGAACTATGTCCTGCATAACCTCCTGCTTGAGCCCCCCATTGACCATTGCGTTGCCGCCGTATT
>JAZSLX010000091.1:0-18933 GCA_045535605.1 Ruminococcus sp. | reverse complement strand
ACCGCTTGGCCTCCGACTTTCCATTCTTGAAAGACCGATTCTGTACTGATTCTGAAGAAGTTCTCCGACAGCACGAATACGACGGTTACCAAGATGGTCGATATCATCATCTGTACCTATTTTATATTCAAGATGCATATTATAGTTGATAGATGCAAATATATCGTCAATAGTAATATGATTGGGGATAAGGTCCTCACGGCGGGAGATAAGCATCTCCTTAAGCTCCTCATCAGTGGAGCAGGAGTCAAGAATCTCACAGAGAACAGGGAAAGAAACCTTCTCGTTGATACCGCACTCTGTCTTTGCGTCAAAGCTTACATAGCAGTCGATATCAACCATGTTGTTGGAAAGAATCTTAACGAGCTTGCCGCCGTCAATGCTTACAACAACTTCCTTAACACCTGCGTTTTCAATCTCCATAGCCTTTGCTCTGGAGATTGTGTCACCGCGAAGTGCCATTACCTCGCCTGTGCGGGGATTGATAACATTCTCAGCAACAACCTGACCGGAGAGTCTACCTGATACGCCAAGCTTCTTGTTGTACTTATAACGGCCCACACGGGACATATCGTAACGTCTGGGGTCAAAGAACAGGTTGTTGATGTGTGTCTGAGCGCTCTCAACTGTGGGAGGCTCGGAGGGACGGAGCTTTCTGTAAACCTCGATGAGACCCTCTTCGATATTGGTGGTTGTGTCCTTCTCAAGGGTAGCCTTGATTCTGGCATCATCACCGAATACCTCCATAATCTCTGAATCTGAGCCAAGGCCCAGAGCACGCAGAAATGCGGTAACAGGAAGCTTGCGGTTTTTATCTATACGAACATAGAAAACGTCATTAACATCGTTTTCATACTCAAGCCATGCACCACGGTTAGGAATAACAGTAGATGAGAACATCTCCTTACCTGTCTTGTCGTGCTCCATCTTGAAATAAACACCGGGGCTACGAACAAGCTGTGATACGATAACTCTCTCTGCACCGTTGATAACAAAGGTACCGCTGTCTGTCATCAGGGGGAACTCTCCCATAAAGACATTGGATTCTTTGATTTCGCCGGTTTCTTTGTTGAAGAGTCTTGCGGTAACACGAAGTGCAGCGGAATAAGTTGCATCCCTCTCCTTACACTCGATTACACTGTAGTTGGGATTGTCCACATCCAGAGTGTAGTCGATGAAATCAAGAACAAGGTTGCCGGAGTAATCGGTGATACCCGATACATCCTTGAAGACCTCCTTGAGACCTTCATCAAGAAACCACTGGTAGGATTTCTTCTGCACCTCGATGAGATTGGGCATTCCGATAACTTCTTCGATTTTAGAGAAGCTCAATCTCTCGGTTTCGCCAAGCTTTACGTGCTTAACATTCTCCATAGGCGTATCTCTCCTTCTGAAAATTCTGTGCCGAGGCACGCTGTGACCTTTCACAGAACAGGAAAAGCCGAAAACACAAAACTTATATAGACCACAATATTTGCGGCACTTCACACAGGCTGTCCCCTATATACAGGGGTACGTTACCTCAAAGGAGCAGTGCAAAAGGTTTCCATAAAAAACCTCTTGACAAACCTTTACGGATGTGATAAAGTTAGCGTTTTTGAATTTACCTGTTTTTTGCTCGGAGGGTATTACCCCCCATAATGGTACATCATGATATTATAGAAGGGAAAAGTCAATTTGTCAAGAGAATTATGAAAGATTTTTGAAGATTTTTTGTGTTTTGTTTCCGAATAAGCATTATAACCTTCAAATTCACCCGAAAATGCAGAATTCCTGCAATCCCCTCTCTCCTCTTTCCAAAAATCATAAAAACCTGCCCTTTTTCAACAAACACGCGGTTGCGTTGACGGTTTCTGCAAATTGCCTTTACCTCATATTTTCATCACCGAAACCTCCCTTTTCATCAAATACCGCGACCTCCTGATTCAACACATACAATAAAAAAGCCTGACGGCAGACAAAAACTGTCGTCAGGCTTTTAAGCGTGTTATTAAAATATAATTATGAATATTTATACTGTCATTTCTTTACCAATATCAAACCCTGTTTCAATGCTTGCAATCCACTTCTGAATCGCTGTTGCATCTTTGATGTTCACATCACCATCTCCGTCAACATCTGCCAGTACCAGACCCTCATCGCTAAAGGTGAGAAGTTTTGCAAGATACTTCTGGATCTCAGTTGCGTCTTTGATATCTACATTACCATCCATATTAGCATCACCCAGAAGGTAGGTTTTATCAGGCTCGGAAGGAACAATATCATAATGAATCTCCGCATTAAAAAGTTCATCATTACCGATATCAATCTCAATTTTGTTCCATTGTTTTGATGTGCCACTATAGTATACATCTGTAATGCTTGAGCAACCAGCAAACGCGTCAAATTCCACACTTGTCACACTATCGGGAATTGTGATACTTGTAAGGCTTGTGCAGTACGCAAACGCACACTCACCTATACTTGTAACCCCCTTAGGAATTGTGATACTTGTAAGGCTTGAACAATCTTCAAACGCGTAGTCGCTTATACTTGTAACGCTATCGGGGATTATAATGCTTGTAAGACTTGAGCAACTATAGAATGCAAATTCACCTATACTTGTAACACCCTCAGGAATTGTGATACTTGTAAGACTTGTGCAGAAATAAAACGTTGTATTACCTATACTTGTAATGCCCTCAGGGATTGTAATATTTTTAAGGCTTGTGCAGCTCGCAAACGCTTGTGCACCTATACTTGTAACACTATCGGGAATAGTGACACTTGTAAGGTTTGAGCAACAATCGAACATACCCTCAGCAATAGTTGTTACTTTATCAGGAATCTTAACCTCAGTAAGACTATCGGAGTATGCCATCGCAAATTCACCTATACTTGTAACGCTATCAGGAAAAACAATATTTGTAAGGCTTTTACACCTCGCAAAGGCTAGTTCACCTATACTTGTAACACCCTCAGGTATTGCGACACTTGTTAGACCTAAACAATTATAAAACGCTGAATCGCCTATACTTGTAACACTTGAGGGAATCAGAGTGTTTACACAACCTTTAATCAATTTGTTAGTATCAGTTTCAATAATAGCATTACAGTTACCTCTGCTGTCATATACACTGTTATCTTTATCAACTACGATACTTGTAAGACCTTCACATCCAAAAAACGCACCGTAACCTATACTTGTAACACTCGAAGGAATTGTGATGCTTTCAAGTCTTGGGCACTTATAACATACATATTCACCTATACTTGTTACACTATTCGGAATCAAAGTGTTTTCACAACCTACAATCAATTTGTTCGTATCGGTTTCAATAATAGCGTTACAGTTACCTCTGCTGTCATACACACTGTTATCCTCATCAACTATGATACTTGTAAGGCTTATGCACTCAATAAACGCATTGTCACCTATACTTGTAACACCTTCAGGGATTGTGATACTTTCAAGGCTTTCGCAAAGCTTAAACGCATCTTCACCTATACTTGTAAGAGTATCGGGTAACGTGATGCTTATAAGGCTATCGCAGAAAAAAAACGCTTCATCATCTATACTTGTAACACCCTCAGGAATTGTGATGCTTGTAAGGCCATCACACACAAAAAAAGCACCCTCACCTATACTTGTTACACCCTCAGGAATTGTGATGCTTGTAAGACCTGTGCACCAAACAAACGCATAGTCACCTATGCTTGTAACGCCTTCAGGAATTGTAATACTTGTAAGGTTTGAGCAATACCCGAATGCATTGTTACCTATACTTGTAACACTTGAGGGAATCAGAGTGTTTACGCAACCCATAATCAATGTATTAGTATCAGTTTCAATAATAGCATTACAGTTGCCTCTGCTGTCATATACACTGTTATCCTTGTCAACTATGATGCTTGTAAGACTTGAACAGTCAAAAAATGCATTGTCACCTATACTTGTAACACTCTTAGGAATTGTGATACTTGTAAGGCTATCGCAGAAATAAAACGCTTCATCATCTATACTTGTAAGAGTATCGGGTAATGTGAGGCTTGTAATGCCTGTTTCATAGAAGAACGCCTGATAACCTATACATGTTACAGGATAACCTTCAATCACAGAGGGTATTACAACCTCTGTATCGCTACCCCAGTATCTTGTGATGGTTACTTCATCGTCAATAATTTCATACGAAAAATCCGCATCGGTGGCTCCTGCAACTTCTGCAACATCCGCTACAGCTGCCGATGCACTCATAACAGGCACCATACTGACAACCAGAAGCAGTGCAAGTATACAGGAAAGCATCTGAATAAAACTTCTTTTTTTCATAGAAAATCCCCCTTGATAAATTATACAAATTAATAATACACCCCTCAAACAGTTTAGTCAACAAAACTCGCCAACAAAGAGCATTATTGCAATTTATTATCCACCATAGGAGCTGAAATTCTTAGCGCAACCTCCTGCTTTACCACACCACAACCTCCCCTTTTACCCCCAGCAGAATGTACTCCTTATGTAGCAACGCAAATACAAAAAAGCCTCTGTGCATAAAACACAGAGGCTTGGTTTGTAGCTTTTGTATAGGTAAATAAAACCATCAAAGTCTGCTTGATGTGTAAGAAGCAAGGCTCTTTTTCTGCTTTTCGGGACGTACCTTCTTGCCTTTCATCTTAAGGGCAAACTTCCATGATTTCTGAAGTTCCTCAGAAAGGAGAGGCTCGAACTTCTCCATATGCTTTTCATCAATTGAATTGAGGATTACGATAGTAATGATGGAGCGGGTGTCCATATCGCCGTTTGCATACTGGGTACTTATCATCTGAGCAAGCTTGCTCATCTCCCCCTTGACACCTCTTGTCAGAAGTTCATTTACTCTGGGCACTACATAGGTACGCATAAAGGTAACACCGCGGAAGCTCTCGTAGTTTTCCTGCTCGTGCTTAATCTCAGCCTTCAGCTCAGGGAAATAGGTGGCAAATCTCTTTGCAAGGAACAGGGGGTCTGCACTGCCCTCGTCGCTTTTCTTTTTCTTTGTCTGCTTTACACGCTTTACTGCAGAAGCATTAGTCACTGCATCTGCAAAGTCATTACCGATGCTCTCGGCTTCCTTGTTTGTGTCTGTCTCGGGATTGAACATCCATGTTGCCATAGACTTCCACTCGTTGTCGGGACCCTCGTCTGTCATTGTGCAACTTCTGAGTACCACGTGCATCTTCTCTGTATAGTAGATAACAGAATATGCAACGGTCTCACCTGTAAAGAGAGCTACCATCTCCTTATCAGTGGAGCTTACCTTCTCTCTTTTGAAGCCCTGAGAGGCCAGAGCGTCTGCTACCTTATCGGCAATTATACCGAATGCTTTTTTCATATCGTACATAATATATACCTCCTACTGCCGAAACAGTAAACATAACTATCCATTATAAACTTAAATATCATTATACAGGCTTATGTACCTTTTGTCAAAGGTTATTATTCCTTATAATATGTTAAATTTCCGTGTCCTTATACCCCTTGCAAGTTACATATAAATATGTTAAAATAACAAGTTAGTAAGAACAGGCGGTGAAAGTATGGATGCAAAGAATATGGCTATAGGCGTTTTTGACTCAGGTCTGGGCGGTCTTTCTGCTGTTAAGGAGCTGATGAACGTTCTCCCCTGTGAGAACATTGTGTATTTCGGCGACACAGGCAGAGTTCCCTACGGCAGCCGAAGCAGAGAAACAATTACAAAATACGCACAGCAGGATGTTAATTTTCTTCTGAGGAATAATGTTAAACTTATCATTGCCGCCTGCGGAACAGTAAGCTCTGTTGCCACAGACCTTTACACCACTGTACCTGTTCCCTACACAGGAGTTGTAAATCCCACAGCCTGCGCTGCAGCAAAAGCTACAAAAAACGGCAGGATTGGTGTTATCGGTACATCTGCTACCATAACCTCTCACAGCTACAAAAAGAAACTTCAGGAGATAAACCCTGATTTTGAGATTTTTGAGCAGGACTGCCCCTTGTTTGTACCTTTGGTAGAAAACGGCTTCACCGACCCCTGCGATATAATAGTAAAGAGTGTGGTTGAACGATACACCAATGTTCTGAAGGAAAAAGGTGTAGACACCGTAATTCTGGGCTGTACCCACTATCCTCTCCTTTCCGAGGCAATCGGCAAGGCTATGGGCAAGGGTGTTACCCTCATCGACTCAGGCAGAGCAACCGCTCTGTATACAGCTGAGCTTCTGCGTGAAAAGGGACTGGAAACAGACAAGGATACACAGGGTGAATACAGCTTCTTTGTCAGCGACACACCACATAACTTTGAGAAACTGGCAAGCATGTTCTTAGGCAGAGATGTAAAGAGTCTTGTCAGCCAGATAGATATTGAACAATACTGATTAGAGTGAAGAATATGAAAGAGAATTTTCTGATTACCGTCACAGGCACACAGATTGTAGATGGGGATAAAGAGACCATAAAGCTCACAACCGCAGGTGAGTTCACCTTTGACGGAGAAAAACATTACATAAGATACAGGGAATACGACAACGAAAACCCCAATATATACTTTGACAACACAGTTGAAGTGCAGGATAATGAAATAGTTACCATTATCCGCAAGGGTCCTGCAAACTCCAGACTTACTCTGGAAAAGGGCAGACGCCACCAGTGCCACTACAACACTCTGTTCGGAGATTTAATGGTAGGAGTTTTCACAAATATTATAGAAAACAACCTGAGTGAAAAGGGCGGTACCCTGCAGGCAAGCTACACACTGGACTTCAACGCAGGTTTAGTCAGCAAAAATGAGATTCACATAAAAGTTACAGAAAAAGAGGGAAACTGAAATGTCTAAAACTTCAGCAAATGCTGTATTACAGCTCAGAAACGCAATAAACGAGGCTTTTAAAAAAGCAATGAACGAGGGACTTCTGCCCGAGGCAGATGCTCCTCAGTTCATTATTGAGGCACCTGCAAACCGCGCAAACGGCGACCTTGCAACAAATGCCGCTATGGCTGGCGCAAGAGTATTCCGTATGGCACCTATGAAGATTGCTCAGGCACTTTGCGACTCGATCAATCTTGATGGTACACTCTTTGACCGCTGTGAAGCCGCAGGCGCAGGCTTTATTAACTTCTTCTTCAAGCCCGAATACTTTGCAACTGTTGTAAAGGAAATCGAAGATATGGGTGCAGACTACGGCAACAGCGACTTCGGCCAGAACAAAAAGTATATGGTTGAGTTTGTTTCCGCAAACCCCACAGGTCCTATGCATATGGGTAACGCTCGAGGCGGTGCACTGGGTGACTGCCTTGCGGCTGTGCTGAGCAAAGCAGGCTTTGATGTATTCAGAGAGTTCTATGTAAACGACGCAGGTAATCAGATTGAAAAATTCGCTTCTTCCCTTGAGGCAAGATACCTGCAGATATATATTCCCGAAACCGTATTCCCTGAGGACGGCTATCAGGGCGGTGACATCACCGACCGCGCAAAGGAATTTGCAGATATCCACGGTGACAGCTTTGTAAATGCAGAGAGCGCAGACAGACGCAAGGCACTCGTTGACTTTGCACTGCCCAAGAACATTGCAAAAATGCAGGCTGATATGCAGAAATACCGCATTACCTACGACAAGTGGTTCTTTGAAAGCGAGCTTCACGAAAGCGGTAAGGTAAAAGCAGTAATCGACCTGCTTACAGAGAATGGCCTTACCTATGAAAAGGAGGGCGCTCTGTGGTACAAGAATATTGAGGTACTCACAAAGAAGTATCTTGAGCAGGGCAAGACTCAGGATGAAATTGACAAGCTGGAGCTTAAAGACGATGTTCTTATCCGTGCAAACGGCAACCCCACCTACTTTGCTGCAGATATTGCATATCACAAGGATAAATTTGACAGAGGCTTTGACACCTGCATCAACATCTGGGGTGCAGACCACCATGGCCATGTTATGAGAATGAAGGGCGCTATGGACGCTATCGGCTACAACGGCGACAAGCTTGACATTGTGCTTATGCAGCTTGTAAAGCTTCTCTCCGGCGGCAAGCCCGTTAAGATGAGCAAGCGTACAGGCAAGGCAATCCAGCTTTCCGACCTACTTGACGAGGTACCTGTAGACAGCACAAGATTTATGTTCAACACCAGAGAGGCAAACACTCAGATGGACTTTGACCTTGACCTGGCTGTTACTCAGGACAACCAGAATCCTGTTTACTATGTTCAGTATGCACACGCACGTATCTGCAGTATCTTCCGTAACCTTGCGGCAGATGGAATTACAAAGCGTGAGTGTTCTTTAGACGAGCTGACACTGCTCAAGGAGGCAGAGGAGCTGGAGCTTATCCACCACCTTGCAGCATACACAGACGAGGTTGTAGCTGCTGCTAAGAACTACGACCCCACACGTATCACCAAGTACGTAACCACCCTTGCAACCCTCTTCCACAAGTTCTACAACGCACACAGGGTTAAGTGCGGTGAAGAGTCCCTCACTCAGGCAAGACTCTCCCTGTGCGGAGCAGTCCGCTCTGTTATCAAGAACGTACTGGATATGTTCGCTGTAACCTGCCCTGAGAAGATGTAATTTTTGCGGGGCATCGCCCACGCCGCCCCCTACAATATTCTAACAAAAATCAAGGAGCTGTAGAAAAAAATCTACAGCTCCCTTTTTATTCAACATTTTTATAAATCAGCCCTTGAGGCCTGCTTCCTGACGCTCCATATTCTCGATTACTACATCATGGATTTCACCAAGGCTTGCACAATACTCAAGCACCTGCCAAGGCTCGTTGGTGTGATAGTGAATTTTAATTAAATCCTCATCACCTACTGCAATGAGGCAGTCGCCCTTGATATTCTCGCGGATGTAGGTGTCGATTGCATCCTCTGAGAGGTCCTCACCTGCAATGAGAAGCTGAGTATCAAATTTGAATTCAAGCATTTTTGTATCTCCTTTATCATCTAAAATTTATATTTCATCAGAAAAGTATTTTTTATGTCCATAAATAAGTATTGCTGTACCTGCACCGCCGAACACTCCCACTGCAACCCACTGCACATAGGTGGGTATTACAGGAAAGCAGGAGAGCACTCCGTAGGCTATAACCGCCAAGGACAGCACCATAACACCGATGCCGAGCGCTCTTGCATAGGGCTCTATGTTATACTCAGCAATCTTTTTGGCGTCCTCGCCGTGTACCAAGTCTATCTTCTTACCTGCCCAGATAACTATGCCCACTATAAGGAGAAAAATTCCCATAGCAAAAGTTATCCAGCTTATCATTTCAACTTTCATTTTGCAACCTCCCACAGTGCATTTGCAAGGGCGGCAAAGTCCTCAAGGCTCAACTGCTCTGCACGGGACAGAGGGTTAAGCCCTGCCTGCTCCATTACTCCTATGACATCTGCCTTATTCATGGAAAGGCTTGAAGATATCGAATTCACAACGGTCTTTCTGCGTTGTGCAAAGGATGCCTTCACAACTCTGAAGAATAATTTTTCATCCCGAAGTTCAACAGCAGGGGTCTTGTGAACATCAAGGCGGATTACCGCAGAGTCAACCTTGGGTGCAGGCATAAAGGAGCCTGCAGAAACCTTGAAGAGAAGCTTCGGCTCGCTGTAATACCTTACAGAAGCAGTAACCGCACCGCACATTCTAGTGCCCATCTGTGCACACAGCCTGTCTGCCGCTTCTTTCTGCACCATTACTGTGAGGGCTTTTATGGGGAGCTTTTCTTCAAGTAATTTCATAATAACAGGGGATGTTATGTAGTAGGGCAGGTTTGCACATACTACCACGTCCATTCCCTCAAATTCTTCCTCAATAAGTTTGTGCAGGTCAAGCTCCATTATATCTCCGCTGACAATTTTTACATTATCGTGGTCAGCGAGAGTTTTTGCTAAAATCTCAGGCAGACGCTTATCAAGCTCTACTGCCACAACCTTTTTTGCAACCTTGCACAGCTCGTTTGTAAGCACACCGATACCGGGGCCTACCTCAAGCACTCCGCACTCCTTGTCCGCACCGCAAAGCTCTGCCATACGGGGACACACCGAGGGATTTACAATGAAGTTCTGTCCCAGTGCCTTTGAAAAGGAAAAGCCTGAGCTTTCCATTATTCTTTTAATTTCTCCAATATCAGATAATCTATCCATATCTGCTCCTTAATATATAAAAAGTTATAAAAGTCTGAGTCCTTTGGGATACTTATTCTTGAGCATTCCACCGCTTACCTTGCCGAAGCCTGTGATGATACCCTCCACAGCCACAGCGGTATAGCCCTTTATATCAGCCTCCACAGGAATTTCTTCACCTTTGAGGAACTTTTTAATTCGTTCATCACTCAGTGAAAGGTCAACAACTCTTTTTACATTCTTAATATCTGCACTCATATACAGATGATGGGCAGGCTCAAAGTAATTTTTCCTGATTTCGCCCACAAGGACACCTGCTCTTATGACTCCTGTACCCTTGATGTCGGGACAATTATCAGGCAGAGAATACACCTTGTCCCCGTGTACGAGCAGGTTTTCATAATCGGAAGTATCATAAAAACTATCACTGAGAAAATCACGTACTAAAGAAGGAATTTTCTTTTCAGGAGTCAGCTCTATAGTATAACCTGTGCGGTACACACTGCCGTCATAGGCTTCTCTTTTTCTCAGCTTTGCGGCAAAGTGTCCTTCTCCCCCATCCATGGGATAAATACGGCAGGCAAGTCCACCCAGTGTTCGTCTGCCGAAAGCTTCTTCGCAGTCTATAAGCTCAAAGTCAGGATTTTCACTGAGAAATTTTTCTATTACACCCTCGTTCTCTTCATAGGAGAAGGTGCAAGTGGAATAAACCAGCACACCGCCTTCACGCAGGGCTTTCTTTGCACTATTTAAAATTTTAAGCTGTCGCACTGCGCAGGAGTCGGAATGCTCTGGACTCCATTCATCCTTTGCCACCGCATCACGTCTGAACATTCCCTCACCACTGCAGGGAGCATCCACCAAAACTTTATCAAACACACCCACGAGTGTATCACAGAGGGTTTCCGGGTCGCAGGAGGAAACAACGCAATTTTTAACTCCGCACCGCTCCATATTCGAGAGGAGGATATTGGCGCGGTTTCTCACAATTTCATTGCTCCACAAAAGTCCTGTTCCCTGCAAAAAGGACGCAAGCTGTGTGGATTTTCCACCGGGTGCGGCACACAAATCAAGTACTCTGTCACCCTTTGATGGAGCAAGCACAGACGCTGCCGACATTGCAGAAGGCTCCTGAAAATACACCGCACCTGCATGGTGCAAGGGGTGATTTCCGCCAAAGGTACAATCAAAAGGAATATAGAAACCCTCTTTTGAAAAAGGGGTAATATCCTCTGCCTTAATATCCGCTGAAAGGCTCAGAAACTTGTCCACCGAGCATTTCAGAGTATTCACGCGTACACCGCGGTACGAAGGCTTATTATATTCATTTTTAAAAATTTCCAGTTCATCAGAAGAAAGCAAACTGCTTATCCGAGAAAAAAACTCTTCCATTGTATAAACCACCACCGAGCGCAGATACTATAATCAAAAGGGAGGTGTTCACAGTGAACAACAATAACAACTACAACAACAATAACAGCAATAACAACAACCAGAACAGAAACCAGAATTCTAACAACAATCAGAATAACAACCAGAACAGAAGCCAGAATTCTAACAATAACCAGAATAACAACCAGAACAAGAATCAGAACAGATAAGACTTCTCTTGTTCACAGGGACTATCCTCCGATTTTGTCGGAGGATAGTCCTTTTACATAGATTTATTTATCAGTAACCTAAGCTTTCGCCTACGATGATAACCTTGATTCGGTCTTTCTTTCTCTGCTGTGCAGATACAACGTAGTTACAGCAAATTCGACCAAGACCCTTGCATCCGTCACACATAAAGGAATTATCACTGTTAAGTGACATACACTCCCCTGCGTTTTCGCAGTAGGAGTTTGTGTGAAGTCTTTTGGTATTAAGAGGTGCAGCAATTCTCTTTACTCTCTCCACCGCTTCGTCTAAATTTTCAACAATTTTATTGTACCCGCAGACAATGATTACACTCTTAGGGCCGTAAAGCAGTGCCGCCACACGGTTTGAGTTACCATCTACGTTGTAAAGCTCACCTTTTCTGGTGAGAGCGTTGGTGCTCATAAGATATGCGTCAGCGCTGAATGCACCTATGAACACAGCCTCAATCTCCTCGGGAGTAATACCCTCACGGCTTCTGTCAAGGAAGTTGTACTCTCCGCTTTTAAGGAGCTCATCAACACCTGTTTCCTTCAAAGTCACAGAGCCGCCGCAGGCAACTGTATCACCGCTTTTGAGAAGGCTTTTTACAAGCTCAACTGCGTCCTTTGAGGTATCGCAGAAGTAAGGCTTCATATTATTTCCCTCAAGATTTTTCATTGTTTCCTGAATTACTTCCATAGAAAAATTATTGTTCATATTAAATCACGTCCTGTTATTTTTTTAAATAAATATATATATTATTATACATCAATCTCCTGATAAATCAAGGCGACACAAAGGGTACGCCCAGATAATCTGCAACACTTTGTGACAATGTACGAGCAATGCCGTCAATATTTTCTCTTATCCACTGTGCATCTGAGGGGTTATCGTGGAATGCTACCTCCACCAAAGCCGCAGGAGCTTTGGTACGTCTCACCTCAGCAAGCCTTGTGGTAGGGATTGTTGTCACCTTAGAGGGGTCGGGATAAAGTCCCTTGTAATTATCGGAAATTACATTTGCAAGTCGCTGTCCATTACTGCTTGAGGGATAGTAATAAACCTGTACTCCTGTTGCCTTGCCTGCTCTGTCAGCGGCAGACGCGTTAGAGTGAATTGCAAGGTGCAAATCATAATTTCCTGCATTGGAATCATTAATAGTTTTTGTGAGAGAATCCTCAGGATTATTGCGGACAAAGTTTATACCGCTGGCTCTCAGATACGGCTCCATTGCGTCTGCAATCAGATTCATATAGTACTCCTCAGTACCGCCTCCGTAGTAAGGATTTGACTCCTGCAAAGAGGGGCTCAAGTAAATGGTTGGCATAAGCATACTCCTAAAAATGTATTTATTACAATATACGGCAGAAATTATTTTTTGTGACCCTGTTTACAAAGGTCAGATAATATGTTATTATATAGTTGAAAGAAATTAGTAATGATTACTGTTTTAAGGAGATGATATTATGAGCGGTCAGAATTTCAGCAAAAAACGTCAGATGATACTGGACACAATCAAATCCACAGATATTCACCCCAGTGCAAAGTGGGTGTACGAAACCCTGAAAGAGGATGTGCCTGACTTAAGCCTCGGCACAGTTTACCGCAACATCAATCTCTTTAAGGAGCAGGGACTTATTGTCCCCGTGGCAAATGTTGACGGAGAAGAACGCATTGACGGCGACACATCTCCCCACGCCCACTTTGTATGCAAGCAGTGCGGTTGTGTGTACGATGTACCTGCCACCCATGCACCAATAAGTGAGGAGACCTGTACACTGGAGGGCTTCTGCACTCACAACACAGTGCTGACTTACTACGGAATCTGCGGTGCCTGCACCGAAATCTGATAATTTTTTAAAAAGGAGATTTTGAGCTATGAAAACTTGGGTTTGTACAATCTGCGGTTACACTCACGAGGGCGACACACCCCCTGAGGCCTGCCCCATCTGCAACCAGCCTGCTGAAAAGTTCACAGAAAAAGAGGAAGAGTAATAACCTATCCTCAAATTATCGGGCTTGTAGCTCAGTTGGGAGAGCGTGCGGTTCGCAACCGTAAGGTCGGGAGTTCAACCCTCCTCAAGTCCACCAGAAAAAGCCTGTTGCTATTTTGCAACAGGCTTTTTCAATGATATCCGTTCCTGTCGGAACGGGTGATATATCTTCAATATGATATTGCTCTGCGAGCGATGATATATGCCTTCGGCATATGAAGGAACGGATATTATATCATATTTGCAACGCAAATATATCATACAGCTTAAGCTGTATATCATATCGCGTCAGCGATATATCATTCAAATCATTGCAACAATTAAATTTCTTTGCTATAATTAAAGAAAAGGCGGTGAATTCTTTGTTCTTCTCAAAACGAACTCGTATCATTAAAAAAGCAGTTAAAAAAACTATTTCGGAATTTGCCGACAGAACTCCAAAAATATATGAGCATTTCTTTTACGGTGCGGTTGATATAGGACCACAGAATCTTGTAGTTTGGTATCTGTTTGAGACTGACGCTGAATTAGAATCTGCAAAATCATCGGGCTATTGCGACGAGCTGGAGAAAGCAACTATTAAAAATTTGATTTCTTTTGGATATCCTCAAGAAGCCTTTGATCTTACACATCAGAAATTGCCAAGTAAGATCACGATTAATGGTTGCACAGAAGAAGATAAAAGAAAATTAATAGATGCACTGACACATAGAAAGGCTATGATTTCATTTACTACAAAAGAAGATATTGACAACAAAGCACACGGCGATTATTACATTTATTTTAAGTAATGTGCACCCCCTAACCTCAAAAAAAGGGGTACATTTGTATTTAAAAAGGGGCTTTTTCACAAACAGCTCCTATATTGACGAAAAATGTCACAACTGCTATAATAAGCTCACTAAAAATGAAAGAGGTGCATATATATGCCTTTTTGTACTAATTGCGGAAATGAAATTGCACAGGGCACTAAGTTCTGCCCTGAATGCGGAAATAAAGTTGAAATTCCGGTAACTGATACAGAGCCCGTTGCTCCTGTAGCCGAACCTGTTACTCCTGAGGAAACTGCTCCTATATCAGAGTCCGTAATCGAGCCTGCTGTTGAGCCTGAAAACCTTGCAGAGGACCTTCAGCATGCTACAGAAAACACAGCACCCGAGGGCTACACTGCTCCTGCAGAAGAAGCTTCAAACACACAAAACTTCGTAGAGCCTGCTGTTCCTGCTTACAGTGCAGATCCCACTTACAATCCTGTTTCCGCATACAGCAACATCCCCCCTGTAAACTCCGAGCCTGCAAAGAAGAAATTCAACATATTTGCCCTTATCGGTCTTATATTCTCTGTCTTTTCTCTTACAATGTGCTGGCTCTCACTCTTTAATCTTATCTTTCTGATTCCTGCCATAATTTTTGTTATTATCGGACTTGCAAAGGGTAAAACCTGCAAAAAAGGTCTTGCTGTTGCAGGTACAGTTGTATGTGCCGTTGCCCTTATCCTCACTATTATTCTCACAGCTGTTTATATCAATCTCCCTGATACATCCTATTCTGACGATGATTACAGCTATGACTACAACTACGATTACGACTCAGATTACGACTTCAATCTTTTCAGCAATAAATTAGAGGACGCCTACGACCTTTACTGCGATTACTCCTATGCTGACATCGCTTATGACGGCAGTTATCTTTCTATCGACACAAACCCCTATGACATTGATGATGAGTTCGACTCTGACGCATGGGAGGCTATTCAGGATGTAAACGATTATCTGGGTATTCCCGACTCCACAGAGGCACTTATGAAAACCACAAGAGCCCTTGACGGCAGACAGGAGAAAACCCACGGGGATGTTACCATATCATGGACATATCACCCCGACTCAGGCCTTGAGGTAATTTACACCTTAAACTAATAAAAGGCACAACACATATAAACAATACATATAAATTACAAACGACCGCTTCGTAATTGAAGCGGTCGTTTTTATATCATTAATGCAATTCAGTTTCAAAATTTATCAGATAATTCTGATGTTCAGGGTGTCTGTGCCTGAGGTGGGGACAGTCTTATTGGAGGAGATAACGATTACCAGATCTCCCTTTGTAACAATACCTGTTTCCATTGCTTTTGCCATTGCCTGCTTTGTAATCTCATCGCTGTCACTAAGCTCCTCGCCGTAAACTGCGGTAACACCCCAGTTGAGGCAAAGCTTATTGCAGACCTCCTTGGAGGTAACAACTGCAATAACGTCGCAATCTGGACGGTACTTAGCCATAGCTCTTGCCACAGAGCCGGTCTTACTCTCTACGACAATAGCTGCAGCACCGATGCTGTCAGCAATAGTCTTTGCGGCATAGCAGATATTCTCTCTGAAGCTTGACTCGTCTGCACAGTGTGAGAGTGCATCACGAAGTACGTGAAGCTCTACATGACGCTCAGCCTCAGTACAGATATCAGCAAGAGTCTGCACACTCTCCACAGGGAATTTGCCTGCGGCGGACTCGCCTGAAAGCATAACTGCCGATGTGCCGTCATATACTGCATTTGCAACGTCGTTGATTTCTGCTCTGGTAGGTCTGGGGCTGGTGGTCATACTCTCAAGCATCTGGGTAGCGGTAACAACAAACTTACCTGCCATTACGCACTTTCTGATAAGGGACTTCTGAATCTCAGGCAGACGGATGAAAGGAATCTCAACACCCATATCGCCGCGGGCTACCATGATACCGTCACTGACACGGATGATGTTGTCAATATCTGCAACACCGCTCTGATTCTCAATCTTTGAGATAATCTCTATGTTGTCATAGCCTAAGCTGTCAATGAAATCTCTGAGAGTTACAACGTCCTCTGCACTTCTTACAAAGGAAGCCGCAACATAGGTAACACCCTGTGCAAGACCGAACTCGATATCCTGTCTGTCACGAGCACTTACATAGGGCATATTGATGTGGTAGTCAGGGATGTTAATACTCTTGCGGTTGGAGAGTTTGCCGCCCTGCAGGACTGTACAAACAATTCTGTCAGAGTGGGTGGACTTGACCTTCATAATAATCTTGCCGTCATCAAGGAGAATCTGGCGTCCGATAACAGAGCTGTCGCTTTTGAAAATCTGCACAAGTCTGGGATATGAAAGGCTTACACCTTTTTCGTTACCCTCTTTCTGCTCCTTGTAAAGCTCAAAATCCTGACCGTCACAAAGCTCTACAAAGTTATTTTCAAAGGTGCCGACTCTGACCTCGGGGCCTTTTGTATCAAGCATAATGGCAACTTGTTTGTTACACTGAGCGGCAACCTCGTTTACCATTGCAATGTTCTCTTTTATATCGTCGTAGGTGCCGTGGCTTAAGTTGATTCTTGCCACGTTCATACCTGCTTCAATCATTTTCTTCAGGGTCTTTTTGTTGTTGCAGGCAGGGCCTAAGGTGCAGATGATTTTAGTCTTTCTCATAATCCCACTCCGAAATCAGTATTTATAGTAAAAATTAAATCTAAAGTAATGCATAACCACTGTATTTTCACACAATACAGTTTGCACTTTTCCTTATTAAATATGATAACATACGGCAGGGAAATTTACAATATTTATTATGGAAAGTCTTGTAACTGCAGGAAAGCACCTCTCATCATTCACATTTTGCCGTCAATATATACAAATATCGTCAGTTTTTGAAGGTTTTATAAAAAAAGTTGCAAAAACCTTACTTTTTTCTCTTGAAATCCATATTTTATTGCTGTATAATTCCTTATGTTGCTATTAAGCGAAATTTATATTAGAAGGAGCCGTGAGAATTATGGCACTTACAAATGAGTATCTTCTTGACCTTCTTGAGAGAGTTAAGAAAAGAAATCCCGGCGAGCCTGAGTTTATCCAGACTGTTACAGAGGTTCTGACCTCTCTTGAGCCCGTTGTAGAAAAGAGACCCGACCTTGTTGAGGCTGGCGTTCTTGAGAGAATCGTTGAGCCTGAGAGACAGATTTTCTTCCGTGTACCCTGGGTTGACGACAACGGCAAAGTACAGGTTAACCGCGGATTCAGAGTACAGTTCAACTCTGCTATCGGTCCTTACAAGGGCGGTATCAGACTTCATCCCTCTGTAAACGCATCTATCATCAAGTTCCTTGGTTTTGAGCAGACCTTCAAGAACTCCCTGACAACACTGCTCATGGGCGGCGGTAAGGGTGGCTCTGACTTTGATCCCAGAGGCAAGAGCGACGGCGAGGTTATGCGTTTCTGCCAGAGCTTTATGACAGAGCTTCAGAGACATATCGGTCCTGACCTTGACGTTCCTGCAGGTGACATCGGTACAGGTGCACGTGAGATCGGCTATATGTTCGGTCAGTACAAGAGACTCAGAAATGAGTTTACAGGCGTTCTTACAGGTAAGGGCCTCCAGTACGGCGGTTCTCTTATCCGTCCTGAGGCTACAGGCTTCGGCGCAGTTTACTATACAGTAGAAATGCTTAAGACTCTCGGCGAGACTATCGAGGGCAAGACAGTTGCAGTTTCAGGCTTCGGTAACGTTGCTTGGGGTGTTGTTAAGAAGGTAAATGAGCTTGGCGGTAAGGTTGTAACACTTTCCGGTCCTGACGGCTACATCTACGACGAGGACGGCATCTGCACTGAGGAGAAGATTGACTTCATGCTGGAGATGCGTGATTCACGCCGTGACAAGGTTCAGGATTATGCTGACAAGTTCGGCGTTCCCTTCTTCGCCGGTCAGAAGCCCTGGGGCGTTAAGGCTGACATCATTATGCCTTGCGCAACTCAGAACGAGGTTTCTATCGTTGAGGCAAAGCAGATTGTTGAGAACGGCGTTAAGTACTACGTTGAGGTTTCCAACATGCCCACAACTAACGAGGCTGTTGACTTCCTGAAGGAGAACAACGTTGTTGTTGCTCCCTCCAAGGCAGTTAATGCAGGTGGCGTTGCTGTTTCCGGTCTTGAGATGTCTCAGAACTCCATGCGTTACAGCTGGTCTGCAGAAGAGGTTGACGCAAAGCTCAAGGACATCATGAAGAGCATTTATCAGAACTCGTACGATGCAGCTAAGGAGTACGGCATGGAAGGCGACCTGGTTGCAGGTGCTAACATCGCAGGCTTCCTCAAGGTTGCTGACGCAATGCTCGCTTACGGTGTAGTCTGATAAACAACCGCATATGATAAAAGAACCGCATCCACTCGGGTGCGGTTCTTTTGTTC
>JAZSLX010000002.1:0-2779 GCA_045535605.1 Ruminococcus sp. | reverse complement strand
TTCCCTGTTTCTAATAAAATGATTTTATTACATTTTTATCTATCAGTCAACTTTTACTTTTCTGCCATATTTCATGACTATCAGCAAATAATATATTAAACAGGCAGAGGAGGAAATAATGTGGACTTATTAAATATAGAGGGCAATGATAATTCACAAATTGATATCAGAGAGAGAAGAAACATGGGTGTTTGGCTGTGTGCACCTGTGATACTTATTGGTGCTGTGCTGCTTAGTCTTTCCTATATAGTTGATATAATATACGCAGGCGGCGCTGAACTTGGCATTGGTGAAACATCTGCCTTTGCCAAAACACTGTTTGGTGTAGGCAGTGTTATAAACAAGCTGATTTCACCTTTACTTTCAGGAGGTATTGCCCTGTATATCGGAGGACTACCTGCACTATCGGGAGGTCTTATCAGCGGTATGCTGACAGGCATAGGAGTTACACTGAGCTTTTCCTCAGGCAACACAAGTGCAATTACGGGAATTTACGGAAGTATACTGGCAGGTGTTGTAGCGGGCTACACTGCAAGGTTTACAGTAATATTATTGAAAAAGCAAAGTAACATATCAGTTTTTATATCACCTGCTGTTTCTGTTCTCCTAACAACTACAGTAGTTTTTCTTTTAGACTATGTGGCACAAATTGTAAACGGTCTTGCATCTGTAGGACTTGCGGCAACAGGAGAAATCAGCAGACTGTTGCTTGTGATTATGCTTTCAATAATGATAACTGCTGACATCGGAGGTCCATTGTATCTTGCGGCATTTGTGTACGCAGTTGCTTCAATCGGCACAGATGATCCTCAGATTATGGCGGCAGTTACTGCGGCAGGCTGTGTACCGCCACTGAGTATTGGTCTTGCTGCATTAATATTCAGAGACAGGTTTGAAAAGAAAGAAAGGTCATTTGCTGTGCTTGGGGCTTTTTGCGGATTGTGCGGAATAAGTCAGGTGGCCATCCCCTTTTATGCTACAAGGCTACACAGAGTTATACTTCCAGGCATTACAGGCGGTACAATAAGCGCCTTGCTGAGTGTATTGTTCGGGTGCACCTCCAGCTCAGTTGCAGGAGGATTCCTGTCCGTTACAGGTACAGGCACGTTCTTTTATTTTTTTCTTTCTGTTCTTAGCGGAGTTTTATTTTCTACTGCCATTATGGGTTATACACTGAATCCTGTGGACGAAGCAGAAACTCCGGAAGAAAATGAGAAAGAGCCCGGATATAAAAAAGCGACAGCATAAAAGCCGATGTGAAAAATCACAACGGCTTACATAAGTTATTCGATTATTATTCCACCTGCTACTACAGTATCTCCGCAATATAACACCAAGGACTGACCAGCTGTTACTGCACGTTGAGGAGCATCAAAGCGAACACAGAGTCTACCCTCATCTGTTATAAAGGCTGTGCCCTTTTGTTCAGACTGATTGTATCTTACTCTTGCAGTTACAGATATCGGAGAATTTATTTTCGCCAGAGAAATAAAATTCACCTCATCCGCTATTACAACTTCAGAAAATAAATCTTCATTAAAACCTAAGGTAACAGTATTCTGTATCATATCCTTGGAAAGCACATACATGGGCTGAGGAAGTGCAAGTCCTAACCCCTTGCGCTGACCACGTGTATAGCACACAGCTCCCTTGTGTATACCGAGGATATTCCCTTCTTTATCTACAAAGTTACCTTCTTCTGTTACAACACCACAGTTGTCTCTAAGGTAATCATAGTAATTACCATCAATAAAGCAAATATCCTGACTATCACGTTTATTGGCATTTATAAAATTCTGTTCCTGTGCTATTTCTCTGACCTGAGCTTTGCTGAGTTCTCCTACAGGGAGCAAAAGACGGGAAAGCATTGGCTGGGTCAGATTATATAAAACATAACTCTGGTCCTTATTGGTATCTACACCTTTTTTCAGTTCATGGCGGTCAGTTTCCTCGTTAAAGGTCACACGGGCATAATGCCCTGTTGCTATATAATCAAAGCCGTTTCGATCTGCATAATCAAAAACAAAAGGAAGCTTTACATAACGGTTGCAATCCACGCAGGGATTCGGTGTTCGACCTGCAATGTAGGATGATGCAAAGCGGTCTATTACCTCTTTTTTAAATTCCTCTCTGTAATCAGGATTTACAAAAGGTATCGACAGCTTTTCACAAAGCATTTTTGCATCATCAACATCCGTTGAATCAGGTTTATCATAAAGCCTGAGCATTATACCGGTAACATCAAAGCCGCGGGTTTTAAGAAGATATGCGGCAGTGGCACTGTCCACTCCTCCGCTCAGGGCAACAAGGACTTTTTTACTCATAGATACTATCCTTTTCATATTAAATACTTATGCATTCATATTATCACACCACATAATATACTGCAAGAGTAACAATTTGCTATATTCTAAAAAGCGTTTTTATCTGATTCACTGTCGCTAATTTGCTTTAACAAAAAATTATAGAAATCCTCTGCATACTCACTGCGAGGCAGAGTTTCATATAATTCCATAATAAGCTCACGACTACACTGAGGCTCTCTTATGGGGAGCAGAACTACACTTTCGTTGTTAAGCTCACCCCATGAATGCTCAGGCCAGAATGCAACACCTGTGCCTGTGCTGATGATATTCTGTACCGCTGTAGGAGAATCAGACTCAAACAAAATCCGTGGATAAAAACCGGCCTTGGAACAAAACTCGTTGCAGATAACACCAAAGAGTCTGGCACTTGAAAGCATTACGAATAAGTCGGATCGTAGCCATGTCGTTCTGTG
>JAZSLX010000030.1:0-2403 GCA_045535605.1 Ruminococcus sp. | reverse complement strand
AATACATAGCATTTTATTATCCAAATCAGCCCACGGATTCAAGTTTTGAAAGTCTGTCTTCGTATACCTTTGTGGCAATACTGAGTCCGCAGACTATAAAAATCAGTGCAACTGCAAAGGTCACCATAACCGAAAGGATTGAGTAACCCTGAACAAGCGCTGAGTATGCGGCAATTGTCTGAGAACCATATTTCCCCGTAAGAATAGTCTGCATATTAGAAGCAAACCACTCAACAGGCGGAAGCACACAGGACAGGAACACTGCAATCGCAATCTCTGCCCAGAAACCAATTTTTCTGCCTGCCACTGCCCACAGAAAAACTGCTGACAAAAGAACTCCCAGAACTCTTATGAATATGCTTACAGGAAAGAAAAACATTCCATCTGCATAAGTTACTCCAAAAAGAAACCAAAGACTCCTGAGAAAACAAATATACGAAGAATCCGACAAAACTCAACGCAGATAAACCTGCACATATAATAGCAAGAATTCTTGTAACTTTAACCATTCCAATCATCCTTTAATGATATATTTACCTTCTGTAGATAAGATGAGAAAAAAGCACGCTCAGAGCAAGGACGGCCATCTCAATAACCGCAAGGATTGCTACTGACTGAGCGGTAGCACCCTCAAAGTTTGTAACAAAGAGAGGATATACAAACACCCAGACTACAGCAAGGAAATTGACTATTGCCGTGATTGCTGTGCCTGCACGGATTCTACCGATACGGCTTATAAGGCCTGCTATAAGTGCGTTTACAAGAATCACAACATTGACAGCTACAAAGCCCTCAAGCTCCCCTGTCATAAGCTCTGTAATCTTACCGCTTATCATCAGGAAAGCAAAGCCCACCTCAAGGGCAATAAGCAGAATAAAGCACACTGTTCTTTTCAGGTTTCGGAAAAATCTTCTTATTCCTGAGAAAATTCCGAACATACCCAGCACCGCCGCACCTGTGGCAATTTCTCTTGCAGTTGTGTTATCAGGCTCAGGCTTTCTGTTTGCTTTTTCCTTTTCAAGCTCTTCCTGTCTCTGCTCGGTAAGAGTCTTCTTACGCTCAGGCTCAACAGGCTTTGTTTCTTCCTGAGGCTCGCTATGTACATCATCTTTTAAAAGTCCAAGCTCTTTTTCAGTAAATTTAGTATCACAATACTCGCAGTATCTTTCCTCAAGGTTAATAAGTCCTCCGCAATTAGGACAGTTCATAGAATTACCTCCCTACCTCTGTATTGTTAAGTTGCTATTTATAATAACACAAAACAGAATAGTTGTCATCAGCTAATTTACCACTTATAAGCGGTAGCGAGATTATCTTACTTTGCTCGATAGCTAAATTGTGAGTCTTCACTCACAGCTAAATTATATTCGCAAATAGCGTGCCTAAAGCACATTTAGCTCTCGAAAGGGAATTTATCTGGCATCGCCAATTCAGCTCGCCGTAAGGCGAATATAGCTGAAAAGGGGTAAAAGTAAGTAAAAGCACACCAAATCAATGCTACTTTTGTGATTTCATTTTCTGAAGTTGGTACAAGTAGTCGTTGTATGTATAAAAATCATCACTTTGATAAACGAAATCATCACAGTAATCGAGTGATGCAACAGCTCGTTCTTCAAACAGATCGGTTCGATCGAATAAATTACACATATCTTCTTTGCTGGTGATTTTTATGTCTTTTGTACAAAAAAGTTGATTTTCTGCGTTTCCATAAGGACACATATTGCCGTTACGGCAGGTCATACAACAAGCAACCTTAATATCATCAGGTAGCTTTCTTTGTAAATCTGCAAAAGCATCTACCCACAGATAGTCATTTCCGTTGCCTTGATACAGAGTGTTGTTATAAGCCAAATTTATTGTAACAGGGGTATCTGCAACATCGCTATCATCGTAATGAATTTGCGCAGAGGCGGTTGTTTTTCCGATAGGCGAGTGCAAAGAAATACGCGCTTCAATCAATCTCTTCATTTTGCATTCTCCTTTGCGGTTCCACAAGAAGCGATTAATAGTCTTCTGATATTTCCACACAACCTCTCTGCACACTGGTATGTTTGAATGTCAATTCTTTTGGTTTCATACAGCAGTTTCAACCAGTAACTTGTTTCGTTAGATTCCTTGAGGGCAATCTCCAATTTTGAAACAAAATCCTTCTTGCTCTGTGCATATTGAGCTTCGTGTATGTTTGCACCTACGGACGTTCCCGCACGTGCAATTTGATCGGTCATATAGGAACTTTTGGGTACAGTTATACCATCAACCAGATTTACAATAGCAACTGCAAACTCAAAAGAAAGCTCAAGTAATTTATTTTCGGACACAAAAGCACCTCCTATTCACACCATTATACCACTGACATTCATTCTTTTCAATGATATATCGCCTTTGGCGATATGATATACGGCT